>JAKJAE010000294.1 GCA_022707665.1 Chloroflexota bacterium | reverse complement strand
GAGCTGGGCCGATTGGCTCAAAGCTTTAATCAGATGGCCGCCAGCCTGGAACGGACGGAGGCATTGCGCAGCGAGCTTATCGGCAACGTGGCCCACGAATTGCGCACGCCCTTATCGTCGATCAAGGGGTATATGGAGGGTCTGATCGACGGTGTGTTGCCGGCTGAACCCGAGACCTTCCAGCAAATCGAGCGTGAAGCGGAGCGGTTGCAGCGTCTCGTCCAGGATCTGCAGGAGCTCAGCCGGGTTGAGGCTCATGCGTTCGAACTCAAGTTGCTTCCTACGCCTGTGACCAGGCTGGTCGACACGGTTGTAGCGCGACTTGCTCACCAGTTTGAAGACAAGCGCATAGTCTTGACGGCCGATATTCCTTGCGATCTCCCCGCAGTCCAGGCGGATGAGAGCCGGATCGGGCAGGTCTTGCTCAATCTCGTGGGTAATGCGCTGCAGTACACGCCTGCAGGAGGCGCAGTGAGCATCCGCGCCTATCGCGATGGTCACCAGGTGCGTCTGGTTGTGGCGGATACCGGGATCGGCATTGCGCCCGAGCATCTCGCGCACGTTTTCGAGCGGTTCTACCGAGTTGACAAGTCCCGTTCCCGCGCTGGTGGCGGCAGCGGCATTGGGCTGACCATTGCCCAACACCTCGTACATGCGCACGGTGGCGAGATCCAGGTTGCCAGCTCCGGTCCGGGTCAGGGGAGCACTTTCAGCTTCACGTTGCCCATCGCCTGAGATCTTCTCGAACGCCAATCGTGAGCGCCACCTCCCGCGGGAGGTGGCGCTCACTTTCTTTAACCAATCTTTACACGTTCTATACGGTAGCGTTAATCGCGTCCCCTATACTGGGAGTGTAAGTTGGGTCGGACCGGTAGTCTGGCTTGTAAGGGAATACGACGATGATGCACTTGGGCATGGGCTTTGGATTGGTGCTGATTGTTGCGTTTTGGATCGGCCTGATTGCGTTGGGAATCTGGCTAGTGCGGCTGCTGTTCCCGCACGTCGATCGCCCCGGGGCATCCGCTGGCCCCGGAGCAAGCGCGCGCGAGATCCTTGACCGGCGCTTTGCGCAGGGCGAGATCAGTTCAGAGGAATACGAGCGGATGAAACGCGCCATTTCAGAGGAGACGCGTTAGGATCGCGGCGTATTCATTGTGGAGTGGGAGGTTGGCATGAAGACCGTATTGGTCGTGTTGGTTTCAATCGTGTTGGCGTTGCTGCTCATTGGGACTGGCGTGTTCGTTGGCGTTGTCTGGGCTAGAGACCGTGCAGCGGCGTGTGGCAGTGTAGGATTCGGCATGATGGGAGGGCGCCGGGGCGGCACCGTCTGGGGGATGCCAGGGATGTTTGGCCGGACCGGACAGGGGGCCTTCTGTGGCGCTGGCTACGTGGCGCCAGGCGCGGGCGAGATCACGTCGCTGGACAGCGCAAAGGCAGCCGTAGAGCGTTACGTGCAAGAGCAGGGCTATACAGGCCTTGAAGTGAAGGAAGTTATGGCATTTGAGCGCAACACCTATGCCATCGTCGCTGAGGAAGATACAGGCATCGGCGCTATGGAGCTGTTGGTCGATCCCGATACTGGCGCCGTGAGCCCCGAGCCGGGACCGAACATGATGTGGAACGCCAAGTATGGCATGATGGCGGAAGGCGGATTCGGTTGGGGCGGCATGATGGGCCGCGGCCGCATAGTAGGGACTACAGGCGAGATGACACTGTCCCCTGCCGATGCCGTGGGCGTGACGCAGCGTTGGCTCGACGACAACTTCCCGGGACGTACTGCTGGTGACGCTGATGCCTTCTACGGTTACTACACGCTGCACTTCCTGAAGGATGGCGTGGTGGATGGTATGCTGAGCGTCAACGGGAGCACGGGCGATGTCTGGTACCATCGCTGGCATGGCGGCTTCATCGAGATGTTGGAGGACACGCATTAGCCTGGGTTCGTCGCGGTCGAGGCGTTCAGTGGGCTTAACCTACGACTGCGGCAGCTTGTTCCTCGCCGCAGTTGTGCGCAGAATCAAGCCTGGGCACGATGCCCGGGGGGAGGGGTAGACATATGGCAGTAACACATGGTTCGTCTGGTAGTGGTCCCGAGGTCGAGAGCGAACACAACCATCACCAGGGACATTGGCATCAGGAAGAGACGCATCCCGAAGCTTCGATAGGTCACAATCACGAGCAAGGGGCGCACTCTGAGTCTCACAAAGCTCGCGTTGGCGCACGGGGTGGAGCAGACCGTGCCCACTCAGACCACAGCGCAGACCACGGTGCTCGCACAGACCATACGGGTCACGAAGAGATGTTCCGGCGGCTTTTCTGGATCTCCCTGGTGATGAGCATCCCAGTGCTTCTGTATAGCCCGATGCTCCAAATGTGGCTGGGCTTCACCATGCCAACATTTCCCGGCAGCGACTGGATCGGCCCCATATTCGCCGTCGTGATTTTCCTGTACGGAGGGGTTCCCTTCCTGCGGATGGCGCAGCCAGAGGTGCGCCGCCGCCGGCCGGGGATGATGACGCTGATCTCTTTGGCGATCAGTGTCGCCTTCGTCTACAGCCTGGCGGCGCTGTTTCTTCCAGGGCAGCAGGGCTTCTTCTGGGAGCTTGTGACGCTGATCGATATTATGTTACTGGGACACTGGATCGAGATGCGCAGTGTGCGACAGGCATCGGGCGCCTTGGATGCGTTGGCCAAGCTGATGCCCGATACCGCGGAGCGCATCGGCCCTGACGGAGACACCGAAGAGGTGCCGGTGAACGCGCTCGAGCAGGGCGACCGCGTGCTTGTCCGGCCAGGTGCCAGCATCCCCGTCGACGGCGAGGTGCAAGAGGGCGATTCAGACGTCACCGAGGCCTTGATCACGGGCGAATCCAGGCCGGTGGACAAGTACCCCGGGAGTCGGGTCATTGCCGGCACCATCAACGGCGCGGGCAGCTTACGCGTCCTTGTGACCGCAACCGGGGATCAGACTGCTCTGGCGGGCATCATGCGCCTAGTCGCACAAGCGCAGCAGAGCAAGTCGCGCACCCAGATGCTCGCGGATAGGGCCGCCGGGTGGCTCTTCTACATTGCCCTGGGTGTCGCCGCCATCACCGCGGTCGCCTGGATCATTGCGGTCGGGTTCAACGTCAGCGTTATTGCCCGGGTAGCGACTGTGCTGGTGATTGCCTGTCCCCATGCCCTGGGATTGGCCGTGCCGTTGGTGGTAGCGATCAGCACGTCACTGGCGGCCGGCAACGGCATCCTTGTGCGGGATCGGCTTGCCTTTGAAGCGGCACGGGATCACCCGGATCATCTTCGACAAGACCGGTACGCTCACCGAGGGACGGTTCGGCGTGGTGGGCATCACCACGGTGGATGGCTGGAAAGAAGCAGACGCGTTAGCGCTGACGGCCGGGGTGGAGGGCGATTCGGAGCATACCATTGCACGGGGCATCCGCCAGGCTGCCGAGGCACGCGATCTCCCGTTGCCATCAGTGTCCAGGTTCGAGTCGATCAAAGGACGAGGGGTGCGTGCCAGCAGCGAAGGCCACACGCTCCACGTGGGCGGCCCGCGGCTGCTGGAAATGCTCGAGCTGCAAGCGCCCGAGCCGCTCCTACGGTTCGCTGAGCGAGCAGGCGCAAAGGGGCAGAGCGCGGTCTACCTGGTGCGGGACGGGGAAGCGGTCGCTGCATTTGCCCTGGCTGATGTGATCCGCCCTGAGAGCCACGAAGCCGTTGCCCGCTTACATGCTATGGGTGTCGAGGTGGCGATGCTGACGGGCGATAGTGATACGGTCGCCAAGGCCGTGGCGGAGGAACTGAACATCGATCATTACTACGCTGAAGTGCTGCCGGAGCACAAAGACCAGAAGGTTATCGAACTGCAGAAGCTGGGGAAGCGCGTCGCCATGGTAGGTGACGGCGTTAACGATGCGCCGGCCCTCACGCGTGCTGACGTCGGTATCGCGATTGGCAGCGGAACGGACGTCGCCGTAGAGTCAGCTGGCGTCATCCTGGTCAAGAGTAACCCGCTGGATGTGGTCAAGATCGTCGCCTTGAGCCGGGCCAGCTATCGCAAGATGATCCAGAACTTGGTCTGGGCCGCTGGATACAACGTGATTGCACTGCCGCTTGCGGCTGGGGTGTTGGCGCCGTGGGGCATTCTGCTCTCCCCGGCAGTCGGCGCCGTGCTTATGTCGTTGAGCACGATCATTGTGGCTATCAATGCGCAGTTGCTGCGCCGGGTGCCGTTGACATCAGAGTCGGAAGCGCCAACTTAGTCGCCAGTGCGGAGCGGGGGCGAGCCG
>JAKJAE010000293.1 GCA_022707665.1 Chloroflexota bacterium | reverse complement strand
CCCGGACATGATCCTCGTGAGTGTTGTTGTGCTGTTGGCTGCTGCATGCGCATCGACGGCGCCTCCTGTGACGCAACTTCCTCGCCCAACCGCCACGGCAGCCCCACTGGCCCGTTCGACCGTTCACGAGGTCGTCGTGCCGGTTTCCCTGCCGACGGCGACCCTGGTGGCGTTTCCGACACCCACGGCCATGGTTACCGAGCCTGCGGTAAGCGCCGTTGTCCCGACCTCGACGATCGAGCCTCAAGTCCCCGTGTCCGAGGCACCCTTACGCTATACGGTCAGGGCGGGCGACACGTTGTTAGGGATCGCGATGGCGTTTGACGTGCCGATGGCTGCGCTGCAGTTGGAGAACGAACTCGGGGGCGCCACCCTTATCCACCTCGATCAGGTTCTCGAGATACCCGCGGCGGAGATGTGGACTGACGCATCGCCGTTCTGGGTAGTCCACGAGGTGGAAGAGGGGCAGACGCTTGGAGAGATCGCTGCGCTGAATGGGATTGGCGTTGCCGATCTGCTGGCAGCAAATCACGACATCGAAGCGGATCGCATCTCGGTGGGGCAGACCCTCGTGCTTCCGCTCAAAGGACCACAGGAGATGGTGGTCAAGGTGACGGAACCCGAACCCTCAGCAGCTCCGCCAGATGCCGTCAGTGCGGCTGCAGCAGTTGTGGTAGAAGACGTGGTGCCAGCAGAGGAGACTTCTGTCGAGCTGGAGCCCATGGAGGCCCCAGCCCCTGCTCCGCCGCCTGTGGGCGTCACTGGCCTGGCTGATGAGATCTTCCGACTGGTCAACGCCGAGCGCGCTGCCTATGGGCTTGCCCCGCTGGCCTGGAGTGAGACGCTGGCGCGGGCCGCACAACGCCACGCCAATGACTGCTATGCCCGCGGCTGGTGTAGCCATACGGGCTCCGATGGCTCGACGTATAAACAACGCATCATCCGCGAGGGCTATACCCCGGTCCGTTGGTCTGAATGTTGGGCGTGGTATGGAACGGCAAAGCGTGCCGTGGCGATGTGGATGGACGAGGTGCCGCCCAACGACCCGCACCGGCGCACTATCCTCAACGAGGCCCTCACCGAGGTCGGTGTTGGCGTAGTACCCGCCAATGGCTATGGCTATTACTTCATTGCGGACTTCGGTACACCCGACTAGCTAGCCGGAGTCCATCCTACGAGCGCTTGGGGTGTATGCCGGGGCGCTCCTTTTCCCCTACGGTTTCCTGATCTCATCGTCGCAGCGACGGTCCCCCCGGCGCCATGAGTGGTCATAGGGTTATTATAACAACAATCGCGAAATGGTTGACATTGTCCGTATGTTGTGCTTTAATTGAAATGTCCTCCTGAAACTTCACCTTACACCTGAAAGTGGCACGGACTATGCCGAATGGGGTTCGCCTTCAGGATGTAGCGGATCTTGCCGGGGTTTCCATTGGGACGGCGTCGCAAGCGCTCAACAATCGCCCGAACGTTGCCCCTGAGACGCGGGTGCGTGTGATCGATGCCGCCAAGACGTTGGGCTACCCGACGAAGCCATCGCTCGAACCGGTTACCGCAGGCATAGAGGTTGTGGGTCTGCTTACCAAGCACGATTTTGGGTATCCTCCTGCCATCAATGCCTTCTACTCCCACGTGCAAGCAGGCGTCGAGAGCGAGTGTCGCAGGCAGCATCTTAGCCTGATGTATTCCAACATCGAGGTCGATAGCTCTAACCGTCCGGTGAGTTGGCCGGCGATGCTGACCGAGGAGCGCATCGATGGGCTCTTGCTCGCGGGTGCGTTCATTGAAAATGTTGCTTGGCACTTCAAGCGACGACTGGACATCCCGATTGTGTTGATCGATGCCTATGCGACCAACCTTCTGTATGACAGCGTGCTCATCGACAACGACAGGGGCACGCGCAGTGCTATCGAGTACCTGATGAGACTCGGCCATCGTCGGATCGGTCTGATTGGCACCAACTCTGCTTCTCCGCCAAGTCTGCTCGAACGCCGGCAGAGCTTCTGCAGTGTGCTGGAGGCTCACGGGCTTGATCCATCCTACGTGGTAGATTCCGAGCTATCACAGGCTGCTGGCTATGACTCCCTCAAGCATCTCCTTGAACACACCCCGGAGGTGACAGCGGTCTTTGCGGCTGCTGACCTGGTGGCGATCGGGGCATTGAGTGCGGCGCGCGATATGGGAGTTCAGGTGCCTGAGCAGTTATCGATCATCGGATTCGATGACATCGACCTCGCCGCGGTCGTCACGCCAGCCCTGACGACAATCCACGTTCACAAGACATGGATGGGGACATTGGCTGTCCGGCAGCTTCTCTATCGTGCAGCAGAGCCTCTGCAACCCAAGGTCAGCATCACGCTCGCCACACAGCTCGTCGAGCGTGCTTCGGTAAGTGTTGCGCGAGAGCGGGATCCTGTCACGCGCTCCCAGGTTGACACGACATCCAGAGTGAAAGGAGGGTAAGCGGAACACCATACGAATTAGCGGCGCCCCAAAATCCGTAAGTGACCTGCTGGATTTTCACGTAGGGAGGAGTCAGACATGCGTAACCTGAGGTGGTTGAATGTCCTGGTGTTGATGGGCATCCTGCTGAGCGCTTGCGCGACCAGCGTCCCGCCCACTGAGGAGGTTGCCCCTGTTGTCGAGGAGGAAGAGGAAGCCCCCGTCGTAGTCGAGGAAGAGGAGGAAGAAGAGGAAGCCCCTGTCGTTGAAGAAGAGGAGGAGGAAGAAGAGGAAGCCGAGGCGCCTGCCTCCAGGTTCCACGAGTCGCCGATGCTGGCCGAAAGGGTAGCTGCCGGCGAGCTTCCACCGGTGGAGGAGCGCTTGCCGCTCAACCCGCAAGTGGTGGAGCCGCTGGTTGAGGTCGGGCAGTATGGCGGTGAACTGAGATACGGCTTCACCGGCGACCCGACCTGGGGCGGTATGCTCTATCTCGCCCAGTGGGAACACCCGGTGCAGTGGCTGCCGGACTCGAGTGATTTCGAACCATCGATCATCGAGTCGTGGGAAGTCAACGACACGGCGACCGAATACATCTGGCATCTGCGGAAGGGTCTGAAGTGGTCCAACGGTGATCCGTACACGGCCAACGAGATCACGTTCCTCGTCAACGACATCCTCAAGAACGAGGAGCTCTTCCCCAATGGGCCAGGCGCCGACTGGATCCCGGCGAGCCAGGCTGACACGTTCATGGTGGAAAAGATCGACGACTACACCGTGAAATGGACCTGGACCCAGCCCTACGGCACCTTCATGATGGTCCTGGCGCCCTGGGCCGGCCGTTACTTCGCACAGTACCCCTTCGAGTACCTGAAGCAATTCCACAAGACCTACAATCCGAACGTCGACGAACTGGTGGCAGCGGAGGAGCAAGCTGAGGACTGGGCAGCTCTGTTCCTGCTCAAGGCCCCCGGCACCTGGGGTGATCCCAGCTACTTCTTCCAGTATCCCGAGATGCCGTCGCTCGGTCCGTGGATCGTGACACAGCCGTTGGGCGCCGGCACAACGGTCCTGATGGAGCGCAACCCGTACTACTGGAAGGTCGATACTGCGGGCAACCAGTTGCCCTACATCGACAAGGTTGTCGCGACCCAGTTCCAGGAGGATGAGGCCCGCACGTTCGCGATGATGAACGGTGACCTCGATTTCATCAAGGACGCCGGCAATGCCAATCGCGAGCTCTACTTCGACGCTCTGGACGAGGGCAAGCCCATCGAGATCCGACTGCCGCAGTATGACCAGGGCAATACGCAGTCGATCCATTTCAACATGACCACCAAGGATCCGATCAAGCGCGAGATCTTCAGCAACAAGGACTTCCGTATCGGGATGTCCCACGCGATCAACCGCGCGGAGATCATCGAGGTGATCTTCAAGGGCGAGGGTGAACCCGTCCAGGTCTGCCCGTATGAGAGCTCGCCGCTCTACAATGAGCAACTCTGCAACCAGTACATCGAGTTCGATATTGACCTGGCGAATGAGTACCTCGACAAGGTTATCCCTGACAGGGATGCCGAAGGTTACCGCCTGCAGTCAGACGGCAAGCGGTTCAATCCCATCTTCAGCGTCAGGAACAATGACAACGAAGGCCAGCACTGGGTTGCGACAGCCGAGCTTCTGATCGAGCACTGGAAGAAGGTCGGCGTGGAGGTGCTGCTCAACTCAATCTCTGGCGAGGTTGACGACGAGAATCGTGAGAACAACGATGTCGAGATGTTCATGTTCCACGGTGCAGAGGGTGGCTCTGGCATGACGGCCATCCTCGACCCACGCTGGCACATCCCTGGTGAGCACTG
>JAKJAE010000292.1:3954-4307 GCA_022707665.1 Chloroflexota bacterium | reverse complement strand
GGCTGCGGACATAGAGGTCGCGGGTGACGCGGGCCTCTTCCGTAGCGCCCTGGGCATCGACCTCGAGGGTACCAAGGCGTCCGCGCCAGAATGTGCGCGTCGCATGGAGCCACTCAAGCACGCTGTGCATATGCAGCGCATAGAGCGCGGGAAGAATATCGGCATAGGTCGCGCCGAGGACCACGTGGGTCTCGAAGGTTCGCTCCTCACCGGGCGCAAGGTCTAGCGCGACCTCGGCCTCGAAGGGCGTCTCGAGCCGGGTCCACCGTCCGCCATAGAGGTGGATGCCAGCAGCGCCGTAGGGCTGGGACAGCACCAACGTCTGCTGCCGCACGCGCACCTGCGGGCCGTCG
>JAKJAE010000292.1:0-3899 GCA_022707665.1 Chloroflexota bacterium | reverse complement strand
CACCACGCGTCCCCTGAGGGGTGTCTGGCGATCATTGCGGAGGGTAAGGGCGTAGATGGCGCCCGGAGGCCCGGGCAGCGGCGCCGGGGCGAGTCCCGTTGCGGTCTGCCTTTTTGGCGTCTGCGCCGCAGCGTCCGCCTCCGCAGCGACCGGGGCGAGGCTGATCAGCGTGATGCGCATCCCCTGGGTCTCGACCGTCGACACCGGAAGGAAGTCCTCGACGTAGGCTGTCTCGACATCCAGGCCCGAGAGCGGGGCGTCGAACGACGAGATGACGATGGGTCCATCCTCGTCGTCCTCGAGCTCCAGACGGTAGGCCATATCAGGGGCGAGCATCACCACGTCGAAGTGGTGGTACATCCCGGGGCCGAGGCCGTATTCGGCGCTGCCCGTTGGGGCAGGGTAGAGCTGGGTGGGGAGAGCCACAAATCGCAGCCCTCCATTGGCCGCGTGCCCCAGGAGGACGCGGGCGTTGGACTGGGTGAAGAGGGCTTCGTCGTGGGGCGCGAAGGTGTTGTTGAGGTTGCGGCCGTAGCGCGAATGGTCGAAAGCGACGTCGGACTTGTCGCCCCCGAAGAAGGGCGACCGGGGTGCCTGCGCGAGATCAGACCATGCCCATGGGGCCAGAGGTGACGGCGGCACTGACGGTCCTTGTGTCTGCAATGGCGAATGCGAGCGATCTGTTGATATTGTACACGCTAATCGGCAAATGTACATGTCGATTCTAACGGAAAACCCGTACTTCTGGCACAGATGAGGGCTTTGACCACTATTTGTGGGGATGTCAGAGCCGTTCTAACCTGATTTTCGTCATTCCAGCTCTCACCTTGTCGAAGCTTCTGTGGCGTGCCAACTTTGCTGCAGTGCAGCCCCGTCTTGCACCGGGCATCGGGAAGGTCGACTGAATAGTATCTATTTTAGCTATTGCAATCTTCTAAATCTTGAGTATACTTAGAAAGGTTAGATCTGGTGTCAGGTTTAGTTGAGCCATCTCGATTCCTTACCGTAGCTTGATGGGATTGCCTCCCGTGTGCAAGACGCGGCGGACCTGGAGGAGACAAACGATGAAAGCAAAGTTGAGTGTGGTCGGTCGGGCGTTTTTGGTGCTGCTGGTGGCGTGGGCTGGGACTGCGGGGCCAGCCTGGGCCGACGACAACGTTCCGCCGGCAGGCGCAGTTGGGAGCGATAGCGGCATTCCCGTCCACATCATCCAGCCGAGTCCCTCGCAGGGCCTTGGCGCGCTGGCGACGGCCGCGGTCGACTCGATCGACGTAGTTCAGGCCCCGACGCTCGATATGAAGGTACTCGTGATTCTCGACGACCGGATCTGGGTCCAGGGATCAGGCGGCACGTGGACCGAAGAGGGGGACGGAGGGAGCCAGATGATCACGGCTTACCTCGATATCCTCGGGATTCCCTACGACGTGGTGAACGTGGACCACCGGACGTCCACGGATTCAGATCAGATCACCGAGGCCATGCTCTGGGACGGTGTGAATCACGGGCACTATTACGCCATCTTCTTGAGCAGCAGCTCGGTGTGGTGGCCGGCGCCGCTCTCGGAGCCGCCAGAGGCGGTTGGCTTGCTCGAGGGCCTCAGCCAGACCGAGCGGGAGGCCATCCGGCGTTACGAGCGCAATTTCGGCGTCCGTCGCGTCACCTGGTACGCGTACCCTGAGCCGTCAGCGTATGGCCTCGCGCCCCAGTCGGCGACGCTCGATGACGTGACGGTGACGATGACGGCTGAGGGGCAGCAGGTCTTTGGGTATCTCAACCCCGGCCTCTCGCTAGCGCTGACGGAGGGCTACACCGTCCTGGCCACGCCTGCGCCACTCCCTGGTACGGCGGTAACGCCGCTGGTAGTCGATGGCGCTGGCCACGCAATTGTCGCGATCTACACCCCGGCGGACGCCGGGGAGCATCTGGTCGTGACGACTTCGTCCTACTACCCGGCGACGCCGCCCGTGAGCTTGCACGCGCGGCTCTGGCCCTACGGCATCATCAACTGGGCGACGAAGGGCGTCTTCCTGGGCGAGCGACACCTCTACTTCACGCCGCAGCCTGACGACGTGCTCTCGCACGGCGACCGCTGGGATCCCGTGAACCACGTGATCGTGCCCGATGACGGTTTCCGCTTGATGCCGGATGACCTGGACAATCTGGTGGCCTGGATGACGGCTTTCAAGGGAACGCCCAACGCCGCTGACTTCAAGATCGAAATGCCTTTCAATGGCGAGGGCGTGCTGTCCGATCTGGCGGACGATGGGTCGCTCGATCCGGCAAGCCTCTCGGCGCGTTCGGCCACGCTGCAGGATCAGTTCGTCTGGCTGAACCACACGTACAGCCATATGAACCTTGACAATGCCACCTTCCAGCAGACCTACACGGAGATCATCAGCAACACCGAGGTGGCAACGCAGCTTGGGTTTGGGGATTATGTGACCACGACGTTGCTGACCGGCGAATACAGCGGGCTGACCAACACTCTCGCGATCGATGCGGCCCACAGCGCGGGCATTCGCTACCTGCTATCGAATGCCTCTTACCCGCAATGGGCCAGCCCGACGCCCAATACGGGCTTGCTGCCCTATCCGGATTACTCGGACCTGCTCTTCGTCCCGCGCCTGGCTAACAACGTTTTCTACTTCGCCAGCACGCCGGAGCAGGAAGCGGATTACTACAACTTCGTCTACTGTCCTGGGTACAACACCAACCCGGATACGACGGTGCCCTGCTTCACGTATGAAGAGCTCCTCGATGCGACGACGAACCAGGCGCTGGGGTTCCTGCTCGACTTCAACGTCAGCGCCACGATGTTCCATATGAACAACCTGGACCGCTACGGCGCGGGCAACGCCACGCTGCTGGGCGACTACGTCGAGTCGCTCTACGGCAAGTACAACGCTCTCTACAACCCGAACGTCCCCATCCTGAGCCCGCGGACGCAGGAGATTGGCGACAAGATGTGGCAGCGGATGGATTACAACGCCTCCGGCGCCGCGGGCACCATCCTGGCGTGCACCCATGAGATCACGCTCACGACGACGAATGCGGCGACGGTCCCGGTCACGGGAATCACCCACGGGGGCAACACCGAGGAGTACGCGGGTCAGCCCATCTCCTATATCGACATGGCGGCGGGCGCGACGGTACACGTGCCGGGCACTGCAGTGTCTGGATCCTCGACAGCGTCGCCCACTACGCCGGGTGCGGTCACCGGACTGGTGCTGGTGGCCCAGGCCGATGGCTCGCGCACGATGAGCTGGAACCCGGTGGCGGGTGCCTATGGGTACCGGATCTACCGCGGATCCAGCGCCCAGACCCTGATCGCCATCGATGCCATCTCGGGGACCTACTTCGCAGACGCGGAGGTCACGACCGATACGACCTATGCGGTGACCGCGATTGCCGATGACTGCTGGAAGCAGGAGTCGACCGCGACGCTGGCGAGTCTGCGTCCGACGGCCGTGCGGCTCACGTCGCTGGACGCGGGCGCAGGCTCGGCGCTGAGCGTGGCATCGTTGCTGGTCATCCCGCTGGTGGGCCTGGTTCTGGTGCTGGGTCGCCGGCGGCAGGAGAACCGGAGCTGACCGTGGCCCGTGCGCTGGCTGCTCTCGATCCCGACTCGGGCGCTGCGGAGGTGGCAGGGGAGCTCCTGACACGCCCTCTCCGCGTCTGTCTGGTGACCGAGGGCAGCTATCCCCACTATCGTGGGGGGGTGAGCACGTGGTGCGACATGCTGGTGCGAGGGACGCCCGAAGTGACCTATGCTCTCATCAGCTTTGTGGCGGACCCGAGCGCGGAGGCAGTCTACGAGCTTCCGGCCAACGTGGCCGGGCTGCAGCCGGTGGCGCTGTGGGGCACCGGTGAGGTGCTGGAACTGGAGCGCGATCTGGGGC
>JAKJAE010000291.1 GCA_022707665.1 Chloroflexota bacterium | reverse complement strand
TCCCCAGCCATTTCCGCAGCAGCCACGGTGTCAGCACGACTGCTACCCCCACCAGGGCTGTGTAGAGCCGTGCCGTGAAGTCGCTGACGCCGAACAGCGCATAGAATAAGGCCGTCGCTTCGAACAGCAGCGGCCCGTGCATCAACGGATCGTGACGGAAGCCTCGTCCCGTGTAGAGGTTCCAGGAGTACTTCGCGTGCGTCGTTTCATCGTGGCTGACCGCCCGATCGCCCAACGCATACAGGCGCGTAGCCAGCGCTAGCAACAGGATGACGATATAGGCGATTCTCCAGGGGTCGATTCTGCGGTGGCCCGCCTCTGTACTTGCCGTCACGGCTATCGATTCTCCATCGCACTCGATGATCTGCTGCCCCACTCAGCCAAGGGTGGCTTGGCCACGATTCTACCTGCGAAGGTCACCGAAGCAAGCGGTGTTGGATTGTGGCCTGGACGTGCTACACTGAGCACGAAGCACCAGCCAAATACCGCGAGGTCACCCATGGAAGACAACTGGAAAATGCAGACCAAGGCCATCCACATCGGCACGACACTATCGCCACAGGATGTGTCCCCGCCCGTTCATATGGCCAACACGTTTATCTTCGAAAGTGCGGAGCAGGCCGCGCACGCCTTCGAATACGAAGACCAGCCCATCTATACGCGGTGGGGGAACCCTACCACAGAGATCATGGAACGGAAGATAGCGGCGCTCGAAGGTGGCGAGGCTGCCATTGCTACGGCGCCGGGAATGGCGGCTGTTTCTGCGGCCCTGTTGGCAATCGTCTCCTCCGGGGACCACATCGTGGCAACAACGGGACTCTACAGCGGCACTCACCACTTCATCACCGATGATCTGCCGCGTTTTGGTGTCCACGCCACGCTAGCCCGTGCCGATGACCCCGGCGCGTTCGAAGCCGCGGTCCGTCCGAACACGCGTGTCATCTATTTGGAGTCACCGGGCAACCCAACCTTGATGATGAACGACCTCGCCGCGATTGGCGAGATCGCCAGAGCGCACAACATTCTGACGATCGTTGACAATACCTTTGCCACCCCAGTCAACCAGCGCCCCATCAAGTTGGGCATAGACGTCGTTGTGCACTCGGCCACCAAATTCCTCGGTGGCCACGGTGACGCGATCGGAGGCGCTGTGGTGGGATCCGCAGCCATGATCGAGCGGATCAAGAAAGGACCAATCCGACGGTTTGGAGGCTGTATCAGTCCTTTCAATGCCTGGCTCATCGCCCGCGGCATCTCGACGCTGCCTCTGCGTATGGAACGCCATAACCAGAACGCCCTTCAGGTAGCACAATGGCTGGGCAACCACACAAAGGTCGCGTGGGTTCGCTACCCCTGGCACCCTGATCATCCGCAGGCCGATCTCGCCAGGCGGCAGATGGTCGGTGGTGGTGGCGGTGTCGTCGTCTTCGAGCTCAAAGGTGGCTATGATGCGGGTGTTCGCCTGATGGACCACGTGGTGCTCTGCGCACGAACCGTCAGTCTTGGCGACGTCAGAACACTCCTGACCCATCCGGCAAGCACCACGCACCATAGCCTGGGTCAGGAGGTACGCGCTGCCTCCGGCATCACGGACGGCCTGATACGCCTGGCCGTGGGGCTGGAGGATGTGGAAGACATCATAGCGGACCTGGACAAGGCACTGGTCGGCGCCCCATAGCGACCTCGGCTTCGGGCTGGTCGACCGTCACGAGGATATCAGAAAACAGCGGACGACAGGCGAAATCCGACGCCTGTCGTCCGAAGCACGCAAGTTCGCAGCCCGCACAGAGTTATCGAGCTAAAGTTGAGGGACCGTCTTCAGGTTCATCAAAGCGCCGATGATGACCTGAGCCACATCCTCAGTCTCCCACTTACCAGTATTGATAATCATGTGGTATAGCAAAGGGTTGTCCCAATCGATCTGGTAGAACCGCTCAAGGTACGCAAGCGCAGACTGGTCCTTCGACCTGCAAAGATCGGTCGCCTCAGAGAGTGTGATGCCCATCCGCTCCTTGACCCGCATCGCCCGTGCTCCGAGCGGAGCGATCATGCGCACGTGCAACACGCCAGGTTTGTCGCGCAACACGGCTTGGCCGCCTCGCCCTACGATAACCACGTTGTCCCGCTCATATGCCGCGACGATAGTGTCGCGAACGAGCTTGATGCCCGCAGCCTCACTCAGGGTCTCAACGGTGAGCGCTGACGGGGCAGTCTCAGTTCTGGAAACCTTTGCCGCGGGTGCCTCAATCTGGAGACGGCGACGCCCCAATAGACGTTCAAAGAACGAACGCATGCGATAGGTGTCCTCCGAAAAGTCCACGACGTTATCCTGCGAAACGTCCATCTCGCCGGCGACTTGCGCCATCAGGTTCTTGTCAAAGTAGCTGTATCCGAGAACGTCACAGAGGTGTTGCGCCACCTGAGTTGCTCCACTACCGAACTCCCGGGATATAGTGATGACTGGCATAGCTACCCCTCCTCCGATTCACTGGGATGATGTGCTGAGAAAAGCGGCCGTTTGACCGTCGCCCATTAACCTTCACTCCCACTATAGCAGATACCCCAAGACGACGCAACCGATAGCCGAGCGCCATAGGGTAAGAGGCGATGTGGCGATCGCTCTTCGTGCAGAGATGCCTATAATCGCCGAGAGGAGGACAGCACACAATGAGAATCCGGTCCATCACACTCTTCGCACAGACGACGCTGCCGCTTGATACCGCGGCGATCGCATCAATGGGGCAGACGGCTCAGGGACTAGCCGCCGCATTCACAGACGCTGGCTACGAAGTTCAGGCGATCCGCCTTGCCACCTCGCTCCCAAGCGCAGCCGCGCATCGCGTATCTCCCCAAGCCGTCGTCGACTCAGCGGTCGAATTGGAGGAAACCTGCCGGACTGCAGGGTTCGATTTTGTCTCCATCGGACCAGTGGGGATCGAACTGCAGCCCATCATCCCCGATCTCCTACGGTCGACGCGTGCCGTCTTCGTGACAAGTCCCATCGTCCGACCCGATGGCACAACGATCGATGGAGAAACCATCCGTGGCGCGGCCCAGGTCATTCGAGACGCGGCTGCCATCGAAAGCGGCTTTGGTAACCTGCGGTATGCCGCGACGGCAAACGTTCGCGCAGGCACACCGTTCTTCCCAGCGGCCTTCTGGGACGCAGCCGACCCGGCATTTGCCGTCGCCACCGAGTCAGCCGACCTTGCAGAAGACGCCTGCCGTGCGCCGGGAAATGCCGCTACTGCTTACGCGGCGCTCCGCACGAGCATCACCGTCCATGGCCAACGACTTGATGCTATAGGCGAGGCAGCTTGCCGTGATACCGGGCTGAGCTATCTTGGCGTTGATTTCTCCCTTGCACCCTATCCTGGCAGGGGTATCAGCATTGGCAGTGCCCTGGAGTCCCTCGCTGGCGGACCCGTTGGGTTGCCCGGAACGCTCGCGGCTGCAGCCACGCTCACCGACGCCATCCAGCAAGCAAGATTCAAACACACGGGTTTCTGTGGGTTGATGCTGCCGGTACTCGAGGACAGTGTGCTCGCCCGGCGCGCTGCTGAGGGACGCTTGCGTATCGCCGAGCTCCTCCAGTGGTCCGCCGTATGCGGCACGGGCCTGGATACCGTTCCCTTGCCAGGCAGCGCCAGCGTACACAGTCTCGCCGCTTTGTTGTTCGACGTTGCGGCGCTCTCGGTCAGACTGCAGAAACCCCTCACTGCCCGGCTCATGCCGCTCCCGGGTAAGGTTGCCGGGGATCCGGTTCACTTCGACTTCGCCTACTTCGCCGATGGCGGCGTGCTTGGCCTGGAGGACGGCGAGGTTACCGGACCGTGGCTCCGAACGGACGAACACTCCTTGCACGCGATAGCACGCTAGGGACTCAGTCACTCCTTGTCCTGGCAACAACACCCCCGCGCTGGAACGCGGGGGTGTTGTACAGGTAACGGGCGCCCCTTACGACCGCGCAAACGCTACTTCAGCATCAGAATTCAGGAGCGAAACAAAGGTGTAGATGCCCAGAACTGTGCCCAGCGGAAACCCTGGCAAGTTCAACAGACCGAGAACCAGCGCCATCACTCGAGCCCAAGCCTTGAACTTGATGAGCCCCGCACCGACGACAATACCGGGCGCAGAGACCAGCACCATGATGACGGCGACGACAATGCCGACGATGAACAGGATGGCCGTTGCCTGCCGGTCATTCACCAGAACGCCGGTCCCCAGCAGAATCGCCAGAATCCCCAGGCCGGTCAGCACCCCAAGGATACCGAGAACGATGTAGAGCCATCCAAGCACTTTCACGTTTGTTGACACGATTACCT
>JAKJAE010000290.1 GCA_022707665.1 Chloroflexota bacterium | reverse complement strand
GATGATGGCACCCCAACCCTCGTGGACTGGGCCGATTCGCTGGGAAGGGCGCTCAAGAACGCCAACCTCACCACGAACCAGATTCGTGCGCTGTTCGGCGAGGTACGCCAGATCCAGGGGGAATGGCCGATCCGGCCCGAACGCGCCTACCGGCGTCTCATCCTGCTCAAGCCCAAAATGGCCTACCGCGCACGCAAGGAACGCGGTCAGGGTGTCCAGATGCTCGTGGACGTACTTGCCCCGGCGGTGGACTTCGTAATCGGCGCTCCTGGCGAGGGCGAGCGACACGCAAGCTTCCAGCGTTTCGTGGAGTTCTTCGAGGCCATCCTGGCCTATCACAAAGCCTACGGCGGCAGCTAAGGAGGATGCTATGGCAGATCAGAAGTCGATCAAGCTCGAGGGGCGAGTCTTCATCACGTTTGACATCGTGGCTCTGACCGGCCTGCACATCGGTGGCACTGAGACGGGCATTGAGATCGGGGGCGTGGACAAAACGGTCATCCGCAATCCGCTCACGAACCAGCCCTATATCCCCGGCTCTTCCCTCCGCGGCAAGACCCGGAGCTTGCTGGAGAAGTACAAGGGACTGAAACAGAACCAGCGCATCGGTCAAGGATACATCCACTCCTGTGACAACGCTGAGGTATACCCTAACTGCCCCGTCTGCCAGATCTTCGGGGTCCCCGGCGAGCGTACCTTCGCGACGCCCGCGCGGCTGATCGTGCGCGACGCGACCCTCACGCCTCAGAGCATCAAGGCGTTGGAGGAGAGCGCACACACCGACTTGCCCTACTCCGAGGTGAAGACCGAGGTCTCCATCGACCGCGTGACGTCGGCAGCCAACCCACGCCAGATGGAACGCGTGCCCGCTGGCGCCGTCTTTGGTCCGACGGAGCTTGTCTACAGCGTCTACAGCGGCGACGATTGCGATCCAGTCCGCGACCTTGCCAACCTGAAGGTGCTCGTCGAGGGGCTGAAGCTCATGGAGGATGACTACCTAGGTGGCCTTGGATCGCGCGGCTCGGGCAAGGTCAAACTCTCCGGCATCCATGTCTCAGTGCGCACCAATGGGGACTACCTCGCCGAGCCAGCCAAGGTGGGCCCAGGTGGGAATCCTTATGCCGACCTACAGGCGTTGATCGTCGACCTGGAGGCACTCACGGGACGCATCCGCAACGCGCTCAAGCTCTAGGGAGGGCGCCATGCCAGACCTGGCTGTTTACAACCTTGCGTTCCACAACGGCCTGCACGCGGGTACGGCGGCTGTCAGGGCAGACACGAGCGCGGTCACATTCAGCGCCGGAACGCTCTTCGCCGCGGTTCTGGATGTGATGCGCCGTACCGGCCTCGATCCCGCGACGATCGTTGCGCCCTTTCCAAGGACGGAGGCAGGCGCCGCGCCCATTCAGGGATCGGATCCTCCCTGGTTGCTTACATCCGCCTTCCCCTATGCAGGAGCTGTGCGCTTCTTCCCCATGCCCGTTCCGGTCCAAGCGATGTTCACAGCCCAGACGCTTCGGGACCGTGGTAAGGACATCAGGGGCGTGCGCTTCATATCAGAGGGGATTTTCCGTCAGATGCTTGCCGGGAGTCTGATGGACGCCTGGCTCTATCCCTCGGCCACGAGCGATGGCGAGACCAAAGGCGTGGCGATCCAGGGGGGGACCTTCTGGATGGCAGCCGATGAGTTCGATGGACTGCCTACCAGCATCAAGCCGGCCAGGGGATTGCGCGCGCTGTCGCGACGCATCGTTTTCCGGCGGACTTCCGTGCCGCGCGTGACCGTGACCCGCGCTGGCAGCGCCGGAGAGCTCTACCACGTGGGCCGTGCCGCATTTGCCGAGGGCTGTGGCCTCTGGTTTGGCATCCACTGGCGCAGGCCCGATGATCGCACCGGCAGATCCGGCAGCACCTGGCGATCTGTGTGGGAGGGCGCCCTGAGCGCCCTGCAAGACGATGGTCTTGGAGGTGAGCGCAGCGCTGGCTACGGTGCCTTCAAGTGGTCGCAGGGCGGGACGGTGACTCTGCCCGACGCCCGCGCCGGCGAGGCCATGATCCTGCTGAGCCGTTACCACCCACGACCTGATGAAGTCACCGCAGCCTTGACTGGCGATCGAGCCGCCTACGAGCTCGTGTCGGTGGGCGGGTGGCTGCGCACGTGGGACGGCGCAGCCCAGCGACGCAGACGCCTATGGATGGCCGAGGCCGGTAGCGTGGTGGGCGTCACAGGGTGGCCACAGGGCAGTCTGGTCGATGTCCAGCCGACCTACGACAACTCCGCCGGCGCGGTTCCCCATCCTGTCTGGCGATGGGGTCTTGGGCTTGGGGCGCGTTGGGGAGGAGGCGTATGATGCCTGACTACATCCTCTACCGTGCCAGGATCACGTTGCTTACCCCCATCCATACCGGGGCCAGCGGGACGCCGTTGCTCCACCAGTACGACTACGCCATCCACGGCGGCAAGACCTGGCGCCTCAACGATGCCGCGATCCTCGATACCCAAAACCTTGACGATCCGGACCTCGTCGCGAGCCTCTCCGGAACTCCACCAGCGGAGCTGCTAGACGACCAGGATTTCGTGCCAGGGCTACCCTTTTTCAGATATGTCATCGAGGGGACGCCGCGGAGCAAGGCTGAGGGCGCTCAGATCTCAGAGCAGATCAAGAACGTGCACGACCAGCCCTATCTGCCCGGGTCCAGCGTGAAAGGTGCGCTGCGCACTGCGCTCGCTTGGGTGACCTGGGGCCAACGCGGCATCAAGCCCACGCGGACCGCGCTCAACCCCTCGCCAAAGTTCGCTGGCCAGGACCTCGAGCGCGAGCTCTTCGGACGCAGCCCGAACTACGACCTGTTGCGGGCACTACAGGTCAGCGACAGCGCTCCTGTTGGCGCTGACCGGCTCATGGTCGGCAATGCTCAGGTGCTCCATCGATCAGGAAGGCTGGCGTCGCCGATCGAGATCGAAGCGATCAAGCCCGACACGGTCTTTGAGTTGACGCTGAAGATCGACACCGCGCTCTTCTCGACCTGGGCCGGCCAGAACGCGTTGAAGGGCGGCGAGCTCCTGCGGTCGTTGGCTCAGACAGTCCAAGAGCACTCCGCACAGCGCGTTGAGACCGAGGCGGCGTGGTTCAAGGATGCCGGTGGCGCCGGCCGGATCCGAGACTTCTATCGGAGCCTACCGCGTGCAGGACTGCCACCGGAGATGTGCTTACTGCAAGTGGGCTGGGGCACCGGTTGGGATGACAAGACGTTTGGGAGCCGTCTGCGCGAGGACGGCTTCCTTGAGGGCATCCTGGCACCGCGACCACAGCGCGGCTATGGCATCGCCCGCGGGAAGCGTGCTCCGGGAGACCCATTCCCCAGAAGCAGGCGTGTCCTGGTGCAGGTGATGCGCGCCAAGGATGGGAGAGTTGTCGAGCGCCCTCGTTCGCCACTGGGTTGGGTGCTATTGGAGCTTGTGCCGGCATGAGAGAAGCGCAGACTGCGACGCAGGGTCGGAAACGCCCCACAAAGCGGGCCTTCCAGAACCCTGCGTCGCAGTCAATGATGACGGATCATGGCAACAATGGGCACAGAGACCGGGCCGAATAGCTCGAATGTGCCCGATCTGCGGGCGGAAAAGAAGGGGATTATGCCTTATGTCACCCGCTATGGGTGACAAGTGGTCGTCAGAAAGAAGGTAATGCTCGTGAGAGCATAGCGCCGGCGCCGGAACCCCTCGCAAGGGGCGGAAACCTTGCGAGGGGACAGAGGGCGTGTGGGCATCCCCTCAGATTCGAGCGTGAGCGAAGCGCATTGCGGAGGTTGCGTTGCCAACGATGAACGGCCTTGACGAGCCCATGGCGGGCACACTGGTGACATTGGTCGGTGAGCAGCGGATGCCCGTACTGTTGCCGATCCGGGCGCTGCGCCCCAACCAGGCACTCTTTGTCTGCAGCGACCATACGCGTGAGGCGGCGCAACGCGTCGCGGCGCTGGTGCCCGAGACGACTGTGGAGATGCTGCTGCTCCAGGATGCCTATGCCCTCGAAGCCATCCGCGAAGCATTGGCCGTACGCCTTGCCGGCCATGAGCCCTTCCTCCTCAACCTGACCGGCGGCACGAAACCGATGACGCTCGCGGCCTTTGCCGTGGCCACTGCGCACGACGCTCCCTTCGTCTACCTGAGCACCGAAGGGCCTCACCGCAGCCTGCGTAGCCGGCTCGACCGCTACACCCTGCACGGCGGCGTGCCGGTGCTCGCCGAGAGTCTGGCCCTACCCTCCCTCATCACACTCGACGATTACCTGCGTGCCCATTACGCCGGCTACTCGGTCGAAGGCCCCTCGGATACGGCAG
>JAKJAE010000028.1:2775-15997 GCA_022707665.1 Chloroflexota bacterium | reverse complement strand
CTCCGTCCCCACGGAACCTGCGCCTGTAGATAGGCGTTCACAGCATCCAGGTCAACTCCCAGGGCAAGTTTGGCCATCAACACACGGGGAGCAGTGACCTTACCTTCGTCTTGCCAGTCTGGCAGCGGCTGGGAGGCCCAGTCGGCTACCAGGACCTGGGTCTGCGTCGACGTTTCGCGCCAGTCGATGGTGCGCGCCGCCGGTACGGTGAGCGATCCGGCAGGCAGCGGTACGTGTCTCCAACGGGCAGCGCTGGCAAAGTACCCGCCCAGGCGTAGGAGCCCATAGAGCGCGGCGCCACCTGCGATGGCGGCGAGCACCCGCAGTGGTCTTCTGTCCTTCATAACCCCAGATTCCTCGGTGGGTACGTCCTCGCGGTCTCAGCCTTATCCTTCAAGCGCCCCGTGAGTTCGTCCTCGTGTTTCATCACAGAACCGCCTGGATGGCCTCCAGCTCTACTGCGGTGAAGAGCTGCTCACCTGCCTCGGCGTTCATTGCTGCTTGAGCAGGAGACTTGGCTCCTGGAATGGCTACCGGATCCGATGGGTGGGAGATCACATAGCGCAGCGCGGCAGTGACCATAGGCGCGCCCGGCGCAAAGCGATCCTTGAGGGCCTCGACCTTGGCTACATCGGCCTCATACTGTGCACGTTGCCTGCCGCCCACATTCCAGGGAGCCCGCACCGAATCCGTGAAGACCGAGTCACGGGTGTAGTGACCCGAAAGCAGGCCCTGGGCCAATGGTCCGCGAACCATCACAGCAATGCCGTGTTGCTGGCAGTAGGGGAGGAACTCCGGCTCCGGTGCGCGGTTGAGCATGGAGTAATTGACCTGAACGACGCTACACGTTCCGTCAATGTTGAAGCGTTTGAGTACGTCGAGGCTGTCGGTCGAGATGCCGTAGGCGCGGATGCGACCCTCACGCTTGAGGACCTCGAACGCTTCCAGGTAGACGGAGGGGTCGGCGATGTTGCCTTCGTGGCACAACTCGACATCCAGCCAGTCCGTGCGCAGTCTGTGGAGTGAAGCGTGTGCGCACAGCCGGATCATATCGACGGTGGTCTTGGGCACGCCCTGCCCGGTGCGCTCTCCCCAATGGCCGATCTTGCTGACCACGAATACGCGGTGGCGGATACCTGCCAGGGCAGTGCCCAGTCGCTCTTCCGACAGGCCGTTGGGGTCACCGTAGGACTCTGCTACGTCGAAGAGGTTGACGCCGCAGTCAAAGGCCTGTCGCACTGTTGCCCAGGCAGTGACATCGTCAATCTTGCCCCACTGATTGCCGATGTTCCACGTACCCAACCCAATGGCCGATACCGACCAACCTGTTCTACCGAATGCGCGTGTGATCATTGGAGAGCTCCTTTACTTTCCCGCTTGACCCCCGGACAATTAGATCTGTTGGTAAGAGAACCTCCTCCGGTTGGTCGCCGGGTCCTTCGGTGAGGCGTTTGAGAAGCTGACGTGTGGCTGTCTGTCCCATATCATAAGCTCGCTGGGCTACGACGGTGAGGAATGGTTCGAGGCTGAAGTTGGGCGGCAAGTCATCGAACGCTACGAGGGACACATCGCCCGGCACGTCCAGGCCGGTCTCGCGCAGTGCTCGGTAGGCTCCAATCGCGATGAAGTTGTTGGCAGCGAAGAGCGCTGTCGGGCGAGGCGTGATGGCCAGGACCTCTTTGGCCATGGCATAGCCCCCCTGACGCGTAAACGTGCCATAGATCACCATCCGGTGACCTTTGCTGAGGTCTTCCTGTTGATCGGTCTCGGGGCAGGCGATGCCCGCCTCGGTCAGTGCTCGCTGGTAGCCCGTCACCCGGTCTGCCGCAGTAGAGACCTCACGTGGTCCGCTCAGCATCGCGATCCGCCGGTGCCCGAGCCCCAGTAGATGGCGTGTCAGGTCATAGGCCCCCCCCTCAGAGTCAGAACGCACGATGTCGACCGGGAGAGGGACCGTGCGGTCGATCACGACCAGGGGTACCGATTGCTTCAGAATCAGCGCCGCGGAGTGAGCGTCACTGTGGGCTGGGACCAGCAGGAAACCATCCACCTGCTTCTGCAGCAGAACGCGGACGTAGTCGTGTTCCTTGGCTGGAGACTCATCCGTGTTGCACAGGATGACGCTGAAGCCTTGGCCGCTGGCGCCATCCTCAACGCCGCGCGCAACCGTGGTCCAGAAGGGGTTCGTGATGTCGCTCAAGACAAGGCCAAGCGTATGCGTTCGTTTCGAACGCAAGCTTCGAGCGATGCGGTTGGGGACATACCCGAGGGCCTCGACGGCGGCCTCGACGCGTTGGCGTGTCGATTCCTTGACATACCCTGAGTTGTTGATCACGCGTGACGCCGTGATCGGCGCCACACCGGCCCGCTTTGCAACGTCTTTTATCGTAGGCATAGCCTGCTCACATAGGGTAACACTATCATTGTACGAACATTTCTTTGGCACACAAAAGACCCCCGTCCAGGCCTATCGCACTGGGTGCCAGCACGCCTGAATGCGACGCGCGGACTCTATCCATGCTATTGAGCTCGATCTTGCCAAAAAAGCGGGTTGTGGTAATATTCTGGCCGTGCCGGTGAGGCATTTGGCCCGCTAGCTCAATCGGTAGAGCAGGGGTCTCTTAAACCCTTGGTTACAGGTTCGAGTCCTGTGCGGGTCACAGAGGGCGCCGCGAAAGCGGCGCCCTTTCGTTGTGTGCCAGGCATGTCGTGAATCTAGGAGGTGCAAGGCCTCTGCGGGCCGTAATGACCGGAACCGCTAGCCCGACGCAAGGGTGTCCATCGCGAGGTGGAATCTGAAGGAAGCGGACTGCCGCAAGGCGGTCAGGGCAAAACTCGGACCCGACGAACAGAAACCGGATAGCAGGCCGCCGCAACGGGGTAACCCAGCAACGGATGGGGAAGCCCGATAGTCAATCGGAACGCTGCGGAGGTAAATCCGGCGGGGGCCGGGGGAAAGAGGCACGACTTACCCTGGGAGGACTCTGCATCTGTCTGGACGAACCAGACTACCGGACTGGCAACAGGCTGGGAGGGGTGCAGAGAAGTCAGCAGAGGCCATAGTAGGTGGCGGAAGCCGCTGAAGGGCCGAATCTTCAACGGCAAGGAGCAGTCGGAGCGACTCGATGAGCGTGGAGCACCAGCAAGGCACGTGGACTCAACTACGCCTGATCGAGGCGGAGGGGGGCCACGTGCGCCACGGCGCCAGCGGAGACGGCGGAACCGAATCTAAGGCGTGCGAGGAGGGGCAAGCAATCACGGCGTCAACCCGCAAGCGAGCCTTGACGGACGATCTGATGGGACGGGTGTGTGAGAAGGACTCCACAGCCTATCTGAAAGGTATGTCGCGTTACAACCGTAGAAGAAACCGCCGTGTACGGACCCGTACGCACGGTGGTGTGGGAGGACGGGGGCCGCGAGGCCCCCTCCTACCCGATTGGTCAGGTGGCGCGTCAGTCCTCTCGGATCCAGACCTGCATCGCCCCGGCGCCTCTGTTGGCCCAGGCATAGTATGGGATAGCAGTGAGCTCGGTGGGCCGGCGGTTGCGGCGCAGTTCTGATGGAGCGCATTGGTAAGCAGAGGTGCGCCACTCGCCGGCGGGCTCCTCAACGAAGCCGTTGGTCTGGATGACCTGGATGCCGCCCAACAAGTCCTTTCGGAACGTTGTCTCGAAGGAGGCATCCCGAGGTATTCTCACGTCGCGCAGATCGATCCCTTTGTGGTCGGCGCTCTCGAGGCAGTAGACAAGCGGTCCACGCATCAGCGCTATGCGCCCCGTGTTTTCCAGGATGTGGGGATGGGCTTTCACGCGACGGACGTTCATCGGCAATTGGATGCACACCGAGTCTCCTACGGCCCAAGTCCTGCGCACGGTAGCGTACTGACCGGGCACTACGGTGCCGCGGCAAGGGGCATTGTTGATGCTGAGGGTCGGTGGATCACCGAGATCCCCGCCTTGGCACCAATCCGGAATCCGCACATTCAGACCATACTCGCCAGGTGTGAGCATCTCGACGATGATCTGACCACTCCACGGGTAGCGGGTGCGCTGCACCAGGTCGACTTTCAGGCCGTTGGGCAGAGACAGGCTTGCCTCATTCGCCACGTATGTGTGGAGCCAGATGAGGTCGTCTGACACGCTGTACAGGTACCCCGGCATCTGCGCAATCGTGCGCGCGATGTTCGGGGGACAGCAAGCACACCCGAACCAGGGTTCCCGCTGGTGGACACCTGAACCGGGTTCGGCGGCGCCGTCCTGGGCGAGCGGGTTGACATAGAAGTACGTCGTCCCATCGAGAGAGATGCCCGGCAGCGCGGCGTTGTAGAGAGCACGCTCCATGACATCGGTGTATGCCGCCTCGCCCGTAATCTGGAGCATCCGCCAAGCCCACATTACATTGGCGATGCCAGCGCAGGTCTCCGCGTAGGCGCGCGCATTGGGGAGCTCGAAGTCGGCGCCGATAGCCTCGCCTTCGTGCCGCGCTCCGACCGCTCCGGTGACATACATCTGGCGCGACACCATGCGGTCCCAGAGTCTGTTGAGTGCTCGACGGAGCTCGCTATCGCCGAGCTCGGCGACGATGTCAGCCGCTCCGGCGCTGAGATACAGCGCTCGCACGGCGTGACCTGTCAGACGATCGGCTTCCCGGAATGGCACGTGGTCCTGGTGATAGGCTCTGCCACCGATCAGGCCTCGTCCGCGCGCACCAAGGAAGTAAGCTGCTTGATCCAGGTATCGACTCTCTCCGGTAGCACGTGCCAGCTCGACCAACCCCATCTCGATCTCGGGATGGCCGGGGGCGCCCTCGATCTGTCCCTGCCGCGAACCAAAGGTTGCACAGATGAGATCGGCAAAGCGCTGAGCGACGGCGAGCAAGCGTTCACTTCCGGTGACGCGGCTATGTGCCACAGCCGCCTGGAACAGGTGCCCGGCGCAATAGAGCTCGTGCATATCGCGCAGGTTGGTCCAACGCTGATTGCCTCGCTCGAGTGCGAAGTATGTGTTGAGATACCCGTCGGCTTCCTGGGCACGCTCGATGAGCGACACCACCGACGCCACCATCTCAGCCAACTCCGCGTCCTGGTCGGTGGCAAGCGCCCACGACGCGCCCTCAAGCCACTTATAGACGTCGCTATCGTTAAAGTAGATGCCCTGGAAGTCGCCATCAAAGTCGCCCGCAACGCGTCTGAAGTTGTCGAGGCGTCCGGTCTTCTCAAGGTGAAGGTACTGAGCCTTGAGCGTCGTGTTACGGTTCAGCTCGCGCCGCGGCTTCCAGAACTTGTCAGTCAGCCGGATCGCATTCAGGGGTACAGGGCGGAGCCTGGCCTCTGGACTGCGGGAAGTGTCGACGACGACAGGGGCAACTGCAGCGGGTCGGTCTGGCATATCGGACTCCTTGTCAGTACGGGATCAAGGCCTGTGGCACTTCTCGTTACCCCGGGTTGCGCCGCAGTTGGCTGAGATTCTACACCTGGGCACTGCCTGTAGCAAAGCCGGCAGCACATTCAGCCAACCCTGGGTTGGGCCATTGGCCTTCCTTGTAGTATAATGGTGAGCATCATCCTGTGATAAGAGTAGATTCCTTGGCGCGCTCAGTTCGCTACCGGCTCTCCCTATTGTTGGGCGCCGTCGCCATCGTGGTGCTGCTTATGTCGACGGTTGCCCGGGCGTTGGGATTGCCCGACATTTACCTTGCTCTCGCGTTTGGCGCTGTCATTGCGCTGGCCAATGTCTGGTGTGTGCCTGCGGCTGGCGCTGTTGTTTCCCTCATGCCTATGATGGCTGCATCTGCTCTCCTGGTGCTGGGACCTGTGCCGGCGGGTTGGGCTGTGGTCCTGGGATCACTCGGCCACGCAGCGGTGCGGTACTGGCGAGGGCAGCGGAATCCAGAGCTCCAGGAACCCCGGGGGACAGCCCTTGTCGAGGTGACCGCCCTCAACATGGCGATGCATACGCTGGGGATCCTGGCCGCGGGGCAGGTGTTCATCTGGGTGGGCGGTGTTCTGCCCTTATCCTATGCCTATCTCCCCGATGTGGCGCGATTGGCCCTGGCTGGCATCACGTATCTTGGCATCAACTACCTTCTGGCCTGGGGGTACTTTGCTACTCGAGGCTCCGGCGCTCTGAAGGCGTTCAAGCACTCGCTGCCCAAGATCCTCCTCTATGAGGGGCTGCCGATGGTCTTCTCGCCCCTGGCCGCATTGGTCGCGACGCGGCTTGGGATGGGTTATCTCCTGCTCTATCTCCTTGGATTCTTGACGGCGTCCCTGATCAGTCATTCGCTTGCCGTTACGAGCGAACGTCTTGAGCGCCGTGTCAAGGAGCTTGATGGCCTTCAGGCCGTTGGCCAGGCTCTCAGCGCCAGTCTCGACGTCGACACGGTCCTCAATGCCATCTATGCCCAGGTTGCCGAGTTGATGCCGGCGCCGGCGTTCTACGTGGCCCTCTATGATCCCGACCTGGACGAGGTGTCCTTTGTCTTGCGCATAGAGGATGGCCAGAGAAAGCCGCCATCCGCACGCCGCGCGCGGCACGGGCTCACGGAGTACGTAATCCAGACTGGCGAACCCCTGCTCATCTCGCGGGACGTCTCGGACCGCGTTTCCGCGTTAGGGCTCGAGCTGTTGGGTCGGGATGCGGCGTGCTGGCTCGGCGTACCTATTGCCGCGGGTGAAGAGGTGCTCGGTATGATGGCTGTCCAGTCCTTTGAGACGCCTGGCAACTATGACCGTTCGCACCTGGGTATTCTGCAGACAATCGGGGCTCAGGCAGCCATTGCTATCCAGAACGCGCGCCTCTACGCGCGGACCGACGAGGCGTTGGCGCGACGTGTGCAAGAACTGGATTCGGTCTTGCGTACCACGCAGGATGGTGTGCTGTTGCTGGATCAGGAGTTGCGCGTCTTGGCCGTCAACCGGGCGCTGGCCGATTTCGTGGGTGTTGCCCAGTTGGATCTCGTGAGGTATCCGATCGACTTGCTCCACGCAGACGGCGAGTCGCTTGCCACCCGAATTGGTTATGGGATGGACCGTCTTCGGGAGGACTGTGCACGCCTATTAGCGAGAGAGGTCAACCAGATCGAGGCGGTCGTTACGTTGAGCCCATCCGGAAGGCATATCAGCAGGACCTTGACACCGGTACATGAGTCCGAAGGCACGGTAACGGGCTGGCTGCTGATCTTTCGTGACCTTACGGAGCAAGTGGAGCTCGACAAACTCCGCGTGGATCTCACCGGAATGCTGGTTCACGACCTGCGATCACCGATGTCTCTGGTCCAGGCGAGTCTCTCCCTGTTGCAGGAGACTGGCGCGGATGGCGACCAGGAGCAGAGGCTTCTGGGCATTGCTCAGCGGGGGAGCGAGCGCGTTCTTGGTCTGATTGATGAGCTGCTCGACATCGGCCAACTTGAGCTGGGCCAACTGCCCATGTCGCTCGAGTCCATTCCGGTTCGCGATCTGATGAACGAGATTGTCGCGCGCTACTTGCCGGTAGCTACATCGGATCACATCGACCTGCGAGTGCAGTTTGAGCCGAACCTGCCCGATCTTTGCGCGGATAGGTCGCTGGTCCTGCGGGTTCTATCGAACCTGGTAGATAACGCCCTGAAGTTCACGCCGGATGGCGGCGTTGTGACGCTAGCCGCGGCCGTGGCTGCGCGTGCCCCTGAACCCCGTCTGTTGCTGTCGGTTCGCGACACCGGGCCGGGCATCCCTCAGGAGGCGCTGCCACGGCTCTTCGAGAAGTTCCAGCAGATCCCAAGCGTTCAGGGCCGGCGGCGTGGAACCGGGCTGGGCTTGCCGTTCTGCAAACTGGTGGTTGAGGCACACGGGGGCCGGATCTGGGTCGATACTGTCGTCGGTGAAGGAAGTACTTTCTCGCTGCTCTTGCCACTGGCGGGGTCGGACGGCGCGGATCCTCTGCTAGCACCTCAATAAGCTCTGACCGTATCGTAGCTCTTCCGCACCATAAGGAGCACACGCTCGATGCGGTCCAGGTCGTCGATGCGTATGGTCAGCCAGCGACCGATCTCGCGTTCGCCCGCCCGGAATGCCTCGGTGCTGTAGATCTTGCCCATCTCCTCGCGGTCGCGTTTCCGGATTTGGGTGATGACAACACCATCGGTGACCAGGAAGGCGAACAGCTTGCCATCGACGAGATAGGCTGGACATCCGAACATCCTGCGAGTCGTGACGTTAGGCCAGTCCAGCACGTGCGACTCGATGCGCTGGCGCAGCTCGCTTGCTTCGGGCTCCGAGTAGTAGATCATGGCTTACTCGATCGTCTGTTGCCGCTCAGTCTGGGTATCGGTCAGGACATAGCTGACCGATCCATCGTCGTAGCGTATCAGGGTGTGGGGCTCCTCTGTGTCGAACCAGGCTGACTCCATTCGCTCAGACCCTGATCCGTCGTCCCACGTCAGGTTCACTCGCCATGTTACGTAGTTTCCCGCTGGTGTCCAGACCGGCTCGCCGCCCACAACGTGCAGGAACGAGCTGGTTGTTAGCGACTGGCTACTCTGGTCCGCATAGACGAAGGTTGGGTGCGCGCCGTATGGTATCTGGAAGGGCAGTCCACTCATTCTCCAGGCCCATTCCCTGGATGCCAGGAGGTAGTCAGACGGCGCGATGGAGGCCGACCACGCTTTCACGGTTCCTGTGCCCTCAGTGCAGTCGCCCACAAATGCGGCGCTTACGGGCTGTGGGTACGCCAGGTGGTAGTTCTCCTCGCCCCGTACTTCGTGTAGTAATAGACTACTCAGCTGCAGGTCCGGCTGCGACCACCGGGCAATCAGTGACCACGTTGTGGGCTCGGACGCCAGTGCGCCACCCAGAAGCTCAGCCAGGCCTCCTGGCCACTGCATCGGCTTCCAGTCAAGGTCACCAAAGGGTCCAGGGAGCTCTCCGGGCAGGTCAAAACCCATATGGCCTGCTTCGCAGGTGAACGTCACCTCGGCTGGCGAACGCCATGCTGTTCGCGTGCAGACTGCCTCACCTCGCTCCCGGCCCAACCGATCCTGGATGCTATAGCGCCAGGTGGTTGTACCTGTCCAGGTACTGCCGGTGGACAGGGCGAGGTGGTTGTTCAGTATCCTCTCCGGGTATCGGTTGAGAACGACTTCACTGATGGCTGCATAGCCAAACACTCCGACCAGCACAAGCGCCGGTATAGCCCAACCCCATCGGACGGCGCCGTGTGGCGGCACCGTGTCGCCTGCTGCAATCGTGTCGGGTTCGGGTGTTCGCCAAAGCAACCAGAGCGCGAGGACTGAAAGGGGCGTTGTCAGGGCACCGAGGCAGAGCAGCATTCCCCCGATGGCGCCCACTCCCCGTGCGGGGAGAAAGCTTGTACCGATGAGCAGCAACGTGGCGATCGCGTTGAACCCCGCGTGGACGGCCATTGCCGGAACGATCGATCCTGTTCGCCAGGCTATGAACCCCAGCGCCAGTGCCACGGGCACCAGCCCAAAGAACCCCTGGAAACGTAAGTGGTACACCGCAAAGAGGACGCCCCCGACCAAGATGCCTAGCCACGGCCTGGGTACCTCGTGGGCGCGCTGGATGTAGCCACGGAACATCAGCTCTTCACAGATCGGGGCGACCAGCACCGTGGTGACCGTCAGCAGTGCCGCCTGCCAACCGTCTGCCGGATACTGAGCTGGCGAGACAGACGTCGTATAGCCCAGGACCAAAGCCGATAGCAGATTGAGCGTCACGCCAGCGATCCACAATCCTGGCACTGCTGCCAGTGCAAGCCAGATTGTACGTGGCTCAGGAGGCCGAAGCCTGAGCATCTCGCCCACAGACAGATGCTCGAGGCGCGCGAAGATCAGCACCAAGGAGACGAGTCCCAACTCGACGGCGATGCCGATTGCATAGCGGAGCGGTGTACTCACCTGAGGTTGGCTCGTAACGATGAGCACACCTATTCCTACCAGAAGGTACAGATGAGCGGCCAGTTTGGTTGGACGGTGCTGTTGAGGGTTCACGCAGCAGGTCCGGCTTCTGACGGGACTGCACAGACTGCGATCTGTCGGGCTCTGATTACATTCCCGGTTGCTGCACAATGAGCATGTGGCACCATCAGGCGCGTTGCGCCTCCACCTCGACTCCCGGGATCGCAACACGTTTCTCGACGTGTTGCATAAGCCAAGTGATCAGCAGGACGATCGCAAGATACACCAGTCCGACAAGTGGCAACATGAGCATCTGATTGTAGTGTCGACTCATGATCCTTCGGGCCTCCCCAAAGAGATCTGACACAGCAATGAGTGAGACTACCGAAGTGTACTTGACCATATAGGCCGCTTCGTTCGACCAAGGGGCAACAGCAAGGCGTAGGGCCTGCGGCAGTACGATGTGCAGGATGGCCTGAAGGCGTGTCATACCGAGGGCGCGGGCTGCGGTCAACTGGCCAGATCCGACGGCCTGGATCGCTCCGCGGAAGTACTCAGCCTGGTAGGCACCGCTGTTAACGCCCAAGGCGACATAGGCTGCAACCATCGGCTCGAGAACCAGGAAGCCGTTGGGGAACCCGAGGTTGACCAGAATGGCATTGAGCCCCGCGTCAGCCAGGCCATAGTAGATGAAGAAGAGCTGCACCAGTTGCGGCGTGCCCCGGATGATGTCCACGAAGGCGGTAGCTGCGGCGCGCATCCCCCTCGTGCCGTAGACGCGCAACAGAGAGGTGGGAAGCCCAATCAGCAAGCCGATCAACAGCGCTCCGGCGCTCAACTTGAGCGTTACGATCAGCCCGCGACCCAGGTTCGGCCAGATCATCTCCCAGAACTCGACCAGGTTCGGTATCACTGGAGGCAGCCCCCCGGAGTACAGCGATGGTTGATCATCCGCTACTGCCTTGCTCATCACCGTACAGGTCCGCGATCTTGCCCAGGAACTCGGCCGTCCGGGGATGCTGTGCGGCGTAGAAGAGTTGCGCAGGGGGGCCCTCTTCGACGATGTTGCCCCCTTCCATAAACACGATGCGGTTGGCGACTTCTCTGGCGAATCCCATTTCGTGGGTGACGACGAGCATGGTCATGTGCTCCTGGGCGAGCTTCTTCATGACTTCAAGCACCTCGCCGATCAGCTCAGGATCGAGAGCCGAGGTTGGCTCGTCGAAGAGCATGACCTTCGGTTTCATGGCCAACGCCCGGGCAATCGCCACCCGCTGTTTCTGACCGCCAGACAATTGGCCGGGGTAGGCATCCGCTTTGCCTGCAAGACCGACGCGCTCGAGCTCATATCTGGCCAGCTCCAGGGCTTGAGCACGGTCCATATGCAGCACCCTGATCGGGCCGATAGCAACGTTCTTGATCGCGGTCAGATGGTTGAAAAGGTTGAAATCCTGAAACACCATTCCGACTTCAGCTCGCACTTCATTGAGGTTACACTCCGGTGCCGTCACCTCAACGCCGTCGAGCCACACCCGTCCCGAATCGGGGCGTGTGAGTTGGTTGATGCAGCGAAGGAGGGTGCTCTTGCCCGTGCCGCTTGGCCCAATGATGACAACGACTTCACCTCGGGTAACGTCAAGCGATACGCCCCTGAGGACATCAAGGTCGCCATACCGTTTGTGCAGGTCGCGGATACGAACGATTGGCGCTTCGGGTGTCTGATCTGTCATCTCGGGTCAGCTCCTTTGGTCGTGTGCCATGGCAGCCTAGAGCTCGATCGATGCCAAATCGCCGAGGCCTGTGTCGAGAATGGCGAATGATGGCCGATCCCAGCGTGCGTTTCCGAGGGCTCCCGGGTTGATGACACGCGTATGTCCGACTTTCTGGTCGTGACGCCTGTGGCTGTGTCCCACAACGACGTAATCGGTCTGACCAGCCGAAATCAAGCGCTGGATCTCTGCGGCGCTACTATCGTGAGCCAGGGCTATCGAAACGCCACCCAGCGCCAGTTGGTGAAGCTGCTTCAAGCGCCCAGAACCAAACAGCTCCCCCGCAGTTGTCACGAGACCGGTGTCGTGATCCATATTGCCGCGGGCGATCCAGACGTCGAACCCCTCAAATAGCCGGAGTGTGCTGGAAGAGGTGACGTCGCCTGCATGGAGAATCGTTGCGATGCCTTCCGACCTCAGACGCGCCAAAGCCAGGCCGACGGCCTGTCGGTCGTTGTGTGTGTCGGAAACAAGGCCGATGCGCATTGTGCAAGCAATGGATGGCGTAACCGTGGCCCCAGTCGGGCTCAGGACTCGCGCACGTCAAGGACTACGATATCTAGCTGCCGCATTGTCTCGACGAGCAGCTTTGGATCGACACAGCACACCTTGATCACGAGCAGGCCATGGCCATGTCCTTCGCCGCGGAAGGTCCCGAGGGCAACGATGTCGCCTCCTATACTTGCAATCGCCCCAGCGATGCGACTGAGCATTCCAGGCTGATCGTGAACCTGGATCGTCAGTCGGGTGCCCAGATCGCGCGCGCCCATCATCTCCAGCAGGATCTTGAAGATGTCCGTCTCGGTGATGATGCCTACTACGGCTTTGTCGCGGACGACGGGCAGGCCGCTGACGGCGTTGTCAACCATGATGCGTGCAGCTTCCTCAAGGGGTGCGTCTTCCGTGATGGTGACGACATCCTTGGCCATGATCTCTTTTACCTTCAGCTTCGAGAGGAGATAACCGATCTCGTAGACATTGAGGCTTGTCGCAGGAGAGGGCGAGGCATAGAGCAGATCCTTCTCCGCGACGATGCCAACGAGGTGGCCCCGCCTGTCCACGACCGGCATTCGTCGCACTTTCTTCTGCCGCATTAGGTTCAGCGCTTCGGACACTGGCGTATCCGGAGAGACGGTTACTGGATTCTGGGTCATCCGGTCCTTGACTAGCATTGCTGTCTCCTCAAACTCGTGCTGGTGATCTGATGGCTGGGTTGTCCGAGCTGGGCGCGTCGCGCGTTGACCCCGTCAGGTTCAAATAGGTCACTGCGCCCAACGATGCTATTATGGCATAGCTCGTATCTTTGACAACTGCCGCAGCCGGCGGCGCTGGAGGAAGACGATGGAAGAGTGCACGGCGACACGTGTTTCGCGTCGGTCATTGGAAGGGTTCTGCTGTCAGGTGTTTGAGGAGCTTGGACTGCCGTCAGAGGATGCGTGGATCGCGGCTGAGGTGCTGGTTGCGGCCGATGCGCGTGGCATTCCCTCGCACGGTGTTGCACGCCTTAGTCGGTATGTGCACGGCCTTAAGGTGGGCCTGATGAAGCCGGCGGCCGTCCC
>JAKJAE010000028.1:0-2747 GCA_022707665.1 Chloroflexota bacterium | reverse complement strand
GTGAGACCGCCGCAACCCTGGTACTGGATGCACATGGCGCGATGGGGGCTCCAGTGAGCGTTCGTACGATGCGAGCTGTGATGGCCAAAGCGAGATCGGTTGGCACCGCTTTTGGCTGCGTTCGTGACTCCAACCACTTCGGTATCGCCGGTTTCTACGCGATGATGCCCTTGAGCGAGGACATGATTGGTGTGGCAATGACCAATACGGCGGCACTTGGGGTACCGACTTTCGGTCGCATGCCGATGCTTGGCACAAACCCTCTAGCCTTTGCGGCACCGGCGGACGAGGAGGGTGCCTTTGTGCTCGATATGTCGACCATGGTGGTCACCCGGGGCAGAGTAGAGGTGTATGATCGACAGGCGCAGGCGCTACCAGAGGGTTGGGCTGTGGACGAGAAAGGGCAGTCCGCGACCGATGCCGAACATGTTCTGCACAACTTGACCTATCAAGTAGGGGGAGGCATCCTGCCACTAGGGGGTCTGGGTGAGATGTTCGGTGGGCACAAGGGCTACGGCCTTGCCGTGATGGTCGACGTGCTCTGCGCCATCCTGTCCGGAGGGGCGTTCGCGTCGGAAATCGCCGATACGCCGGGCTCCAGCGCTCGGGTTAGCCACTTCTTCGGCGCAATGCGGGTCGATGCCTTCCGCGATACGCTCGCGTTCCGTCGCGATATGGATGAGTTGTTGCGTACCCTACGGAAGGCTGAACCTGCAGAAGGGCAGAACCAGGTCTATGTTGCCGGTCAGAAGGAAAGAGAACACGAGGCCACGTGTATGCGCGATGGCGTGCCAGTACCCACAGGGGTCCTTGAGGAGATCCTGGATATAGGGCGGACTTACGGGGTGAGCTTGTAGGTCTGTGCGCTATCTCGGCGCTCAGGTCACCTGTGCTGGACAGTGACTTCCGTCGTCTGGGGCCTCTCAGCTATCTTGAGAGGCCCCGGACGTGTTGAATCAGGGCTTGTGAACGGTCCGTTTGGCGGCGGTGAGCGTGTTCTTCAACAGCATCGCAATCGTCATCGGACCCACGCCACCCGGCACGGGAGTGATCCAGCTCGCCACTTCCTTTACCTCGTCGAAGGCGACATCGCCCACAAGACGATAGCCTCGTTTGCGCGTCGGATCATCGACCTGGTTGATGCCCACATCGATGACGACGGCACCCGGTTTGACCCAGTCGCCCCGGACCATTTCCGTTCGCCCGACGGCTGCAACCAGGATGTCGGCACGTCTCACGATGTTGGCCAGGTCGCGGCTCCGTGAGTGACAGATCGTCAGCGTCGCGTTCCGTTTCAACAGGAGCATCGACACCGGAAGGCCGACGATGTTGCTTCGCCCAAGCACTACGGCTTCCTTGCCCGAGATCTCGATCCCGATTCGGTCGAGGAGCTCGATCACTCCCGACGGAGTGGCCGGAGCAAACAACGGATCACGGCCTTTCATTGCGAGTCGGCCGATGTTGATGGGATGAAATCCATCAACGTCCTTTTGGAGGTCAATCGCGCTGAGAACGCCGCTCTCATCGAGGTGGCTCGGCAACGGCAACTGCACCAAGATGCCGTGTAGTGCGGGATCGGCATCCAGTTCGCGAACTCTGGCCTCTACCTGCTCCTGTGAGGCATCCTTCGGCAGCTCAACACCGACTGAGTGGATGCCCACCTCACCACAGCGGCGCTGCTTCATGCGCACATAGGTCTGGGATGCTGGGTTGTCGCCCACCAGCACGGTGGCTAACCCGGGTACGATTCCGTAATCGCGTTCCAGCTCGACAACCCCGGCCGCTACTTCGTCCTGGATGGCTTGGGCTATTGCGGTACCATCGATGATCTGTGCAGTCATATCATCTCCTCTGTTAGGGTCTTAGGGGGCCAGCAGGGCCAGGCAGTCTAGGAGAGCCCAACGATCTTGCCATTCTTGATGTCGATGTTGATGAAGTTGGGATAGCTGGGAAGGCCGGGCATTGTGCTCATCTCTCCAGCGAGAGGGTACAGGAATCCTGCTCCCACACTGGCGCGGATGTCGCGGATGGGGAACGTGTAGCCCCTCGGCACGCCCTTAAGGTTCGGATCGTGGCTGAGCGACAGATGGGTCTTGGCCATGCATATGGGCAGCTTGTCGTAACCGAGCGCAGTGTACAGATCTACCTTGGCTTCAGCCTCGGGGCTATAGTCCACTCCATCGGCGCCGTAGACCTCACGTGCCAAGATCTCGATCTTGTCCTTGATGGGCAGCGTGACATCGTAGAGGAAGCGGAAGTTGGAAGGCTCCTCGGTGGCCCGGGCGACTGCAGCGGCAAGTTCGACGGCGCCTTCGCCACCATCCGCCCAGTGCCTGGCTACCACGGCGTCAAAGGCGCCGGCGGCACGTGCTGCGTCACGGATTATATCCCACTCAGCCGGCGAGTCCGTCGGGAATGCGTTGATCGCGACGACCACGGGCACACCGAATCTCCGGGCGATGGCAATGTGCGTCGTGAGGTTCGCCATTCCTGCCCGAAGCAGATCAAGGTTCTCTTCCGTGTAGGCCCTGTCCAACGGCCGACCGGGGACTACGCGTGGCCCGCCTCCGTGCATCTTGAGAGCGCGAACCGTCGCTACGAGCACGACAGCACTCGGAATCATGCCGGAGGTGCGGCATTTGATATCGAAGAACTTCTCCATCCCGATGTCGGCGCCAAAGCCTGACTCAGTGATCAAGAAATCAGCCACCTTCGAACCGATCTGGTCGGCGATGATCGATGAGTTG
>JAKJAE010000289.1 GCA_022707665.1 Chloroflexota bacterium | reverse complement strand
GATCCGTACGGCGATCGCTGACAGGCCCAACCTGACCCGGCGAATCGCCGGGCTGTGCATTGCGCCACAGCGGGAGACGTTCGTGCCTGTCGACCGGGCGGGTATTCCCTTGCGACACGCGATCCTCTGGATGGACGAACGCGCCGGCGATCTTCTCCCGCGGATCGCGGCGGAGTATGGCGCCGACCGCATCCATGCCGAGACCGGCAAGCCGCTCTCCGGAAACCTGGTCCTCCCCAAGATTGCGTGGCTGCGCGAGCACGAACCCGAGACATTCGCGCTGACGGCGAAATTCCTCGATGTCGCGGCATTTCTGATCCACCGGCTGACGGGCGAATACCGGAGCGGGTGGGGCTGCGTCGACCCGATGGGGCTCTTCGATATGCAGCACGATGCATGGGACGGCTCGCTGCTGACCTACCTGGGCGTCACGATCGACCAAATGCCGGAAGCTCACCCGCCGGGAGCCGTCGTGGGTACCCTGACGTCCGCGGCGGCTGCCGCCTGCGGGTTGGCGGCGGGTCTGCCCATCATTGCAGGTGTGGGGGATGGACAGGCAGGCGGTCTGGGCGCGGGGATCGTCGCGCCGGGGCAGGCCTATCTCAACCTCGGCACCGCCGTCATCACCGGCACGATGGCCAGCCATCCCGTGACCGACCGCACGTTTCGGACGATGTACGGCGGCGTGCCGGGAACCTATAGCCTCGAGACGGCGCTGTTGGGCGGCACGTACACGGTCACGTGGTTCATCGAGACATTCATGGGCGCACGCGGCGACGAGGCCTTGGCCCTGCTCGAGCACTTCGACGCGTCGCTTGACCGGACCCCGGCAGGGGCAGAAGGGCTCCTGCTCGTGCCCTACTGGAACAGCGTGATGAACCCCTACTGGGACGCGGCGGCAAGCGGGATCGTGGTGGGATGGCGAGGCATTCACACGCCGGAACACCTCTATCGGGCTATCCTGGAGGGAATCGCATTTGAGCTGCGGCTGCACGCGGAAGGCGTGGCAGCGGCCTTGCAGCGGGACGTGGCGCGCTATACTGCAATGGGAGGCGGAGCGCGCAGCACGCACTGGCGGCAGATCATCGCGGACGTGACGGGGGTGCCCGTGGAGGCCAGCGCCGTGACGGAGGCTGCGGCGCTCGGCGCGGGAATGCTGGCTGCAGCGGGCGTGGGGCTGTTTGCGAGCGTCCGCGAGGCGGCGGAGGCGATGGGGAGCCGGGGAGCGAGGGAGCAGAGGAGCTGGACGTGTTGGCGGTGCCAGATGCGAAGCGACATGCGCGGTATACGGCGCTGTATGAGGAGGTGTACCGGGGGCTGTTTCCGGCGTTGCAGCCAGGACTGGACAGACTGACGGCGCTCATGGCGGAGGGATGACCGCTCACGGATTTCCACGGATGGACACGGATCTCACACATAGCGGGAAAAGATCCGTGAGCGGGGAGGATCAGATAACCCGGTCCTGCGTCTGCAGGAATCCGAGACCCCCCTACCCCGACCCTTTCCTTGGCCATCGGAATGGCCGAGGGAAGGGAGAAAGAGGAGATGACGATGGATGGGACGATGGCGGCAGAGACCAATGTGCGCGATGCGGCGTACCCGCGGATCCACCCGGATCTGCGCGTGACGTTCCGGGTAGTGGCACCGAACGCGCGATCGGTGCAGGTGGCGGGTGGCGACGGCCTGGGACCGGAGCCCTTCGATATGGAGCGCGACGCCGAGGGCGTGTGGACGGTGACCACGCCGCCGGCCGTTCCGGGGTTTCACTACTATTGGCTGCTGGTTGATGGGATGCAGGTCAACGACCCATCGAGCCAGACGTATTTCGGCTATGGCAGGCCGACGAGCGGGATCGAGGTGCCCGAGCCGGGCGTCGACTTTTACGAGGTGCACGACGTCCCCCACGGGGAGGTGCGCTCGCATGGGTACAGGTCGCGGATCACAGGAAAGTGGCGGCAGGCCACGGTATACACACCCCCCGGCTACGACACAGACATTGAAGCACGCTATCCCGTGCTCTATCTGCAGCATGGGGCCGGCGAGGACGAGACCGGATGGGTGCGCCAGGGCCGGGCAAATCTGATCATAGACAATCTGATTGCGGCGGGGCAGGCCGTGCCCATGATCGTGGTAATGGAGTGCGGTTATGCGACACCTGTCGCCTTGCCACCCGGCTCACCCTTTCCAGAGGTGATCAAGAAGATAGTTGCGGCATTTGAGCGCCTCGTCATCGACGAGGTGGTGCCGATGATCGATGCGGACTACCGCACGCTCCCCGACCGGGAGCACCGCGCACTGGCCGGGCTGTCGATGGGTGGGATGCAGGCACTTGGCATCGGGCTGACCCACCTGGACACCTTCGGGACGGTGGCAGCCTTTAGCGGCGTGCCGTTTGGCGATATCGATCCCGCAGTCGACTTTGGCGGCGTGCTGAGCGACCCGGAGGCGTTCAACCGGCGGGTCCGGTTGCTGTGGCTGAGCTTCGGCAGTGCCGAGGCGCGCTTTGTGGAACGGGTGCAGCAGTTCCGCGAGCTGCTCGATCGGCAGGGAATCGCGCACGAGGTCTACGAGTCGCCGGGGACGGCGCACGAGTGGCAGACGTGGCGAAGGAGTCTGCACGCGTTCGCGCCGCGGCTGTTCGGGGGATAGGAAGAATCGAGAAGAGAGAATCAGGAATCTGGGGGGCCCGCGGATCTGTGATCCGCCGGGAGAGGGCGCGGATCCGTGAGGATCCGGAGGAGGATGGATGATTCGGATCGTCTATTACGATGGGGAGTCGGTCCGCACCGATTTCACCCCGGACGACCTTGCCAGTCTCTTGCAGGACCCGCAGGGCGTGCTCTGGGTGGACCTGGTGGAGACACCCGTGACAGAAGCCAGGCCACTGCTCGAAGGGACCTTTAAGTTCCACCCTCTGGCCGTGGATGACGCGTTGGAAGAGCAACACCTGCCCAAAGTCGATGACTGGGGAAGCTATCTTTATATCGCACTCTACGGGATCCACGTCGATCTATCCCACGAGCATCTGCTCGAGTTGCCCGAGCTGGACTGCTTCCTGATGCCGCGGTGTATGGTCACCTTCCAGGCCCAGGCCGCAAGCACTATCGAGCAACTTTGGCAAATGGTGCAGACGGATCCGCGTGCGTTCAGCCGTGGCGCACCCCACCTGCTCTACCAACTACTGGACCGGCTGATGGTCGACTATATGCTCGGGCTCGAGACACTCGACGGACAGGTGGAGGCGCTCGAGGACGTCGTATTCCAGCATCCCTCGGAGAAACTTCTTGGCGAAGCCTTCGCCTACAAGCGCGTGTTGCTTCAGCTGCGCCGGGCACTGGTGCCCCAGCGAGAAGTGCTTAACAAGCTATCACGCGGCGACTTCGCCCTGATCACACAGGCCGACAGCGTCTACTTCCGCGATACCTACGATCACCTGGTGCGGCTGTATGAGCTTGCTGACACGACCCGCGACGTGGTCAACGATATCCTCGAGATGTATCTCTCGGTGGTCAACAACCGAATGAACGAGGTCATGAAGACGCTGACGATGATCACGACGCTGTTTATGCCGCTGTCATTCATTGCAGGGTTCTTTGGAATGAATTACTTCCAGCCCTCGATGCCGCTGCCACTATGGACAGGCCCGGTCTCGCTGGGCCTGACCCTGGGCGCGATGGGCATTGTGCCAGCGGCGATGTATTGGTGGATGTCGAGACGCAACCTTATCTAGGCACGGGAGGCCCCCTTGAAACTACACCCAATGCTGGATGACCCACAGGCAGTCCTGATCGTCAGAACCCCGGTGCCGGAAAAGGTGGCGTGGGACGATTTCCGCCGGGCAGCGGCGCAGGTGATGGCGGCGATGGCGCTGGAAATAGAGGACGAGGCCGTCGTGCTCAAGCCCAATGTGACGGCGGGAGAGTCCTACGACAACCCCGACACGGGCATCATCACGCATGCCGGCTTCGTGCAAGGGCTCGCCGAATATCTGACTGCGCACGGCGCGCGGCGCGACGGCGTGTACGTGCTGGAGGATCCGCGCAATCACAACGACAACGCGCCCCGCAGTTGGCGCAATACCGGGTATCCCGAGATGGCGCAGGCGACCGGGGCCAAGCTGCGCACGCCAACGACGTATACGTGTGTGAAGCGGCCCGTGCCGAACCCACACTGCCATGCGACGATGACGGTGAGCCGGCTTGCAGTAGCCCCGAAGGCGGTGCTGATCAACGTCCCCAAGATGAAGACGCACAACCTGGGCATCACAACGCTGTCGATGAAGAACCTGATGGGGGTGGTGAACGTCTTTGACCGGCACTTCTGCCAGCAGGCGTGGAACGAGATCCCCGAGGCGG
>JAKJAE010000288.1 GCA_022707665.1 Chloroflexota bacterium | reverse complement strand
CTTGACGTTCCCGATTCACGAACGTGGCGACACTATGCGCCTTGAACTGACAGCGACGGACGAGCGAGTCTATCGGGAGCGCCTCGAGCCCTTCCTCCCGCAAGACATCATCGACGTGCACACCCACATCTGGTTGCGCTCCTTCATAGGGTCTGCATCCCTGGAGCAAGGGAATCGCCGGACGGTGAGCTGGCCCGATCGCGTCGCCGAGGATAACTCGATCGAAGACCTGCTCGACACGTATCGCCTGTTGTTTCCGGGAAAACGTGTGACGCCCGCAGTCTTCGGCTCCCCCAATCTGGGGGTCGACCTGGAGGCCACAAACGCCTATGTCAGTTGCTCTGCTGCCGCCCACGCCCTGCCCGGCTTGCTCGTCAGCACGCCCGCATGGCCCGCCCCGGAACTGGAACAACGCGTGCTCGATGGTCGCTTCTCCGGGCTGAAACCCTATCTGAGCTTTGCCCCACAGGGAATTCCAGCTAACGAGATCACTATCTTCGATTACCTGCCCCATGCGCATCTGGAGGTGGCCGATGCGCATGGGTGGGTTGTGATGCTCCACATTCCACGCCCGGCACGGCTGCGCGACCCAATAAACCTCCAGCACCTTCTGGAGATTGATCGTGGCTATCCGAACGTCCGGCTAATCGTAGCCCACATCGGGCGCGCCTACTGCCCGGAGGATGTCGGTGAGGCCCTGGACGTGTTGGGAAAGACGCACCTGCACTTCGACATCAGCGCGAACACCAACGCATGGGTGATGGGGCAGCTTATTCGTGCCATCGGACCGCAGCGAGTCCTGTTCGGCAGCGACCTACCGATCCTGCGCATGCGCATGCGGCGTATCTGTGAGGCTGGTCGTTACATCAACCTTGTCCCACCCGGCCTCTACGGCGACACAAGCAACGACCCGCACATGCGTGAGGTAGCAGACGGGGAAAGCGAGCAGTTCACACTGTTCATGTATGAGGAGCTGCTGGCCTTCCGCGAGGCTGCAGAGTCGATGGCCCTGACCCGTGCCGATCTGGAACACGTCTTCTACCGCAATGCCGCAGCCTTGTTCGGCATCCGCTGATACCGACACCATACCCCACCAGAGCACATCAGAGGATCCAATGGGAAACGCCCAACCGCAGCTCGAGATGATATGGCCCAAGTCATTGCTTGATCGCCCCCCTCACCCACGCCTTGGGCCGGAGTACGCCCTGCGCATCTTCGATCCCGATCGGGACCTGGCAGAGTATCTATCTCTGGTCCACGAGGCCGGTTTCACCAGTTTCGACGAACAGCGCGTGACCGACTGCCTCCAACGTGTTCTGCCGGATGGCTTCTATGTGGTAGTCCATACACCCACGAACGAGCTCGTGGCCACAGCGATGGCGACCCACAACTCGCTCCCACGACACCCCTATGGTGGAGAGTTGGGATGGGTGGCCGGGCGTTCTGCCCATTCCGGTAAAGGGCTGGGCGAGGCCGTCTGCTCCGCCGTAGTTGCGCGATTCCTGTCGGCGGGCTACCGGCGCATCTTCCTGTTGACCGATGACTGGCGACTTCCGGCACTGAAGGTTTACCTCAAACTGGGATTTGTTCCACTGCTCTTCGAGGAACAGATAGCAGCGAGGTGGCAAGCCGTCTGCGACACGCTGGGATGGCCCTACGCACCGGACACCTGGGCCGGGGAAGCCCAGGCTCAAAGGTACCGCTGATGGCTGAAGGCAGACAACTGCTCCTGGGTCTGGACGTTGGAACCACGGCTACCAAGGCCCTGCTGTTCGACCTGCACGGCTCGGTAGTCGCCTCCGCAGTTCGCCCATACCCGCTGCTGACGCCCAGGCCGGGATGGGTCGAACAGGACCCGGAGGACCTGTGGCGTGCCGTCGTGTCCGCCACGCACGAAGTCCTCGCTCAGATCAAACCCACCGACACGATCATCGCGCTAAGCCAGGCATCTCAGGGAGGTACGACCATCCCGGTCGACGCGATGGGTTTCCCCCTGTGCCATGCTATCAGTTGGATGGACACGCGCGGCACCGATGAGGCAGCTCGGGTCCAGGGCACCCTCGGCGCCGAGTATGTACGGATGACTACCGGCTGGCCCCTGGCAACCACGCTTCCACTGCAGCACATCGCATGGCTCCGCGCCAACCGCCCCACGGTCTTTGCTGGCGCGCACCGCTTTGTGTTCGTCAATGACTTCATCACAGCCCGGCTGACCCACGAACACGTGATGAACCCATCGGATGCGACGATGACCCAGCTCTTCAACATCTCCAGCGGCACCTGGGACGAGAAGTTACTTGCAGCCACAGCCATTCAGCGCGAAAGTCTCTCACCCGTCCAGCCCTCTGGAACACCTGTGGCGCGTCTCAGCCCGGAGGCGAGCGCGGACCTGGGCTTGCCGGTAGATGTCCTCGTTATCAACGGTGCTCACGACCAGTATTGCGCAGCCGTCGCGACCGGCGTCACGGAGCCGGGCAAAATGCTGCTTTCCGCAGGCACCGCCTGGGTCCTGCTCGTAGTTCCCCAGGACCTCCAACGTGGACTCGATAGCAGGATGGCGATCAGTTGCCACGCAGTCCCCGGACGCTGGGGCGCTATCCGCTCACTGGGTGGCGTTGGCACATCGTTTGAATGGCTGATCGCGCAGATCTACAGCCACGGGCATGAGGTGAAGCAGGCATCTCTCTACGCAGCCGCCAACGCTGCAGCGGCACGTGTCCCCCCGGGCGCCAACGATCTCTGCTTCATCCCGCTGGCGGGGGGGCATACCGGCAACACGCCGGACCGCGGCGGGTTCGTGGATATGACGATATCCCATACGCGCGACACCATGGCCCGCGCCGTCATGGAGGGCATCGCCTTCGAACTTCGCTGGGCCATCGAGGAGATCCAGGGAAAGAGCATTGCCGTCGATGACCTCACGATGGTCGGCGGCGCAGCCGAAAGCCCTCTGTGGCCGCAGATCGTCGCTGATGTCACCGAGCTGCCCGTGGTCGTGCCTGCTGAACGCCAGGCTGCAGCTAGGGGCGCCGCCATCCTTGCGGGCGTTGGAGCGGGCGTCTTCGCCGATATTGCAACTGGCTTCGCCGCGTTCCGGGGGGCTGAAACGCGACTGGAACCGCAGATTACTGTCACCGGAATATACGACGCGGCCTATGCACGCTATAGAGCTCGTTTCGCCGCGGTTCGTGAAACACACTCTTGAACGAGCTTGAGGAGACAATGGTGGATAAAGCACAAGTCGGACTCCTTGGCCTGATGCTGGAACTCTACGACAGCATACCCGACCTGAAACCGCGGATGGCTTCGTTTGCCCGAGACCTTGTAGCATCGCTCTCTTCGGTGGCAGATATCGACTTCCCGGGCGTGTGCAACACCCGCGACCAGGTCGATCGCGCCGTCGCAACGTTTGAGGCCGAGGGCAAGGACCTGATCATCGTCGTCCTGCTCACCTATGCGCCCAGTCATATCGCACTGCCAGCGCTCCTGCGCACCCCCCTGCCCGTGGTGATCTTCAACACGCAGCAGCTCCAGGCCATCACGCCCGAGGTGACCAGCGACGAGACGCTCTGGAACCACGGGATGCACGGCGTCCAGGACCTCTGCAACGTACTGCTGAGGGCCGGGCGCCCCATTCGCCTGGTCACCGGCCACTATCAGGATGAATCCGCACTGGCACAGGTCGGTGAATGGTGCCAGGCAGCGCAGGCGGTACGATTCGCTCGCCGCATGCGCATCGGCCTCCTGGGCTATCCCATGGAAGGCATGGGCGACTTCGGCATTGACCAGACCGCCCTTCTTGCTCAGGTCGGTGCGGAGGTTCACCACATCGCGATGCGCGACGTGGCAGCCAGAGCCCTGGCTGCTCCGGCGGATGCCATCCAGGCACAAATGGAGGGCGACAGACAGCGCTTCCGCATCGCTCCCGGCATCACCGAGAAGGAGCACGAGGCCAGCTCACGGCTTGAGTGGGCGCTTCGGATCGTCCTGCAGGAGGGCGGCCTTCATGGTTTCGCGGCCCACTTTGTGGCCGTCGGTGAGGAAGGATGGATGCAGACACTCCCGTTCCTGGCTGCAGCGAAACTATTGGCGGAAGGATACGGATTTGGTGGCGAAGGCGATGTGACCAGCGCAGCCGCTACGGCGCTGATGGCCAATCTGGCAGGCGCTACGAACTTCACCGAGATGTTCTCTATGGATCCGGCACACGATGCAGTCCTGATGATGCACATGGGCGAGGGCAACTGGAGAATGGCGCGCAAGGATGAGCCTATCCATCTGCTGCGTAGCACTCTGGGCCTGGTCAAGCTACAGGTGGCGCCACTCCTGCTGGCCTTCAGCATGGAGCCAGGTGACGTCACGCTCCTGAGCCTGACGACTGTT
>JAKJAE010000287.1 GCA_022707665.1 Chloroflexota bacterium | reverse complement strand
CATCGTGACCTCGCGGCGATTATACCGTTGGGGACCATGCGGTCAAGAAGCACGTCCCAGCACGGCTATCAGGACAAGTAGTGAGACCGTCTGTGCCGGAGACATCGCACTCAGATCGAATTGTCGCGTACTAGGGGTGCCACATAAAATCACATCGCAGATAGGGCCATATTCTTGCAATTAGTACAGAATTATGGTAATCTTGGATTGTTAGTAAAAGGTCAGCCCATCAAAGTCGGGAGGGATATCCCATGTTCGACAAACTACTGGCCAAGGTCTTCACCTTCTTCGCTCAGGCGATGGTCAAGATCCAACCGATCTGGGATAGGGCGAAGGTGCCCATCGCTCTGAGCGTCGGGATCCTTATTGGGTGGTTCGTGCTCGGGTGGGGCCTTTTCCCCATAGAGTGGACCAATGCCACGCCCGCCCATCTGCGCGAGGACTGGCGGTCTGCCTATGTGGCCAGTGCTGCTGACGAGTTCTACCGCACAGGCGATATGGCTCTACTTCAGAGCCGGCTCGGGCTTGATCTACCCAAGACCAAGAACGTGCCCTGGCTGGCGCAGGAGGGACTGCTTCAGCAGGATCTTCAGGTCGCGGTGGACAAAGCAGCTCGCTATCGCCTGGACGGGTCTCTTCCCGCGCTGATGGGCCTCCAGCAGATTGCAGCACAGGATCCGGCAGCCCTATTCCCGGGCGAAGCGACTGGGGAACAAGCAGATGCAGCCGCAACCCCGTTGGCCAGGCTGTTGCGCATCGCTGGTTTCCTGGCCGTGGCACTCCTCGTTTTGGGTGCTGCCGGCATTGTGTGGTACCTGGTTGCCTCGCGGAGCCGTGGGGCCGCGGCCACGAAACACGCGCCTGAAGGTGCTTCGGTTACGACGATGGCGACGCAGGTCGGCGTGCCCACGGCTGAGGGCGATCGCCCCGTGAAGTCGTTCAGCACCCCGTACGTCCTGGGCGACGATTACTTCGATCCGTCTTTCAGCATTGAGATCGGTGCGGACTTCCTGGGCGAGTGTGGCATCGGTATTTCGGAGACGTTGGGCGCCGGCGACCCCAAGAAGGTCACCGCATTTGAGGCCTGGCTATTCGACAAGAGTGACATACGCACTGTCACCAAGGTGCTCGCCAGTGAGTTTGCCTTCAACGATCCTGACCTGCGCGCCAAGCTGGCACCCAAGGGTGAGGTCGTCATGATGCGTCCGGGCGAAGAGATTGTGCTCGAGACAAGCGTGCTACGCATCAAGGCTCGCATTCGTGATCTCGAGTATGCTCAGGGCGCAAGTCTGCCGCCCAACAGCTTCGTGCAGAAGGTCAACTTCGAGCTTCAGTCCTGGGTCAAGCAGGGCGAAGAAGTCGGGACCTATCTGGAGGACTGACCTGCTGGTGTGGGCAGCTTTCCCACGTCAGCCAGCGGATGTAACGAAGAAGCTCCCGGCGAACAACTTGCCGGGAGCTTCTCTATGTGCAGCTACCCCCTACACATGCTGCTTCGAACACCGGCCAGTCACAGACAGCCCAGCAGCGCCTCAGGGCTGCGGCGTGCTGATGACCTCCGCTCCCTCCGGAGGCGTGTACCCCGGTCCATAGGCATATCGCGCCGGCCAGGGGACGAACCGACTCACAAACTCATCCCGGTAGAGGACCGTCCCCTGAGCATCACGGACGACCCGGCCCAGCACGGCATTCAGGCCATTGTGGGCAGTCCCGATCTGTTGGAGCGTACCCGCCGGCAGCGAAGCGTCGTACTGATAGACTGGCGGTCCGGGCGGTATCGCTTCACCCCACTCAGGGCCAATCTGCTCGACAGTCCGGCCATCTTTGGTGCTGTAGAAAAGGAACCTCAGACGCGCCTGTGCGGTGTCGACCTCTGTCTGGATCAGAATATGGTAGGGTGTGTCGTTCTGAAAACGGAAATCCACTACTGGCGAATAGATCGTCGCATCAAATCCAGGGCCGAACCCCCCGAGCTCATAGTAGCCGACGCGATAGGCGTGCGGCCACCGCTCGATGATCGGGTATCCCCCGAAGTAGGCAGCCCTGAATGCCGTCGTCGCTACCTGGCAGATGCCTCCCCCCACGCCAAGGACCGTCTCATTGCCAATAATCACGTACGACTCATCATAGCCCGCCTCCGGGGTCACATCCCCCAGATGCTCGTTGAATGAGAACACCTCTCCCGGAGCCACGACGACCCCGTCGAACTGCGACGCCCCGAGCCGGATGTTCCGGTCTCGAGCCGTGCTCGAACCCGTGAAGTAGGACTCACCTACGGCCACAAGCTCGCGAATCCCGAGATCCTCTGCCGTCAGTGTGTCGCCCACCTCCGGAGGGATGGTGTTGACCACGAGGGGCACCTCATGCCCACCACCCAACAACACATCGTTGATCTGCGTCACTGAGGCCGCCACATCCACCTCTCGTCCCGTCACGCTGGGGCTGACAAGCTGGAGCTGCAATGGGTCCATTTGAAAAGCAAACTCCGCATCGACCGGTTGGCGATAGAGTGCCGTCGCCAGTGGCCCAAGATGCTGCGCAAGGGCAGCCTCGTCGAGCACAACCCTGACGCCCTTAGCATCGACAGAGATCGAGAGCATACTCGCAACCACATCGGGCGAAATCGTCCACGGACCGGGATCGCCCTCCCCCGGGGTAGGCACCAACAGCACCAATGGCTCGCTCAAGATACTGTCAGCCATCGCGATGGCGCGGTTTGCCTGTTCATCGCTGATCGCAGGCTGAAGCTGGTTGATGGGGACAACCTTCTCGACCGGCCTCAGCCCGTATAGGCTTGGCAGCAGACTGGCGAGCAGGCTCTCCGTGTCCACTTGTCGCCCTACATCTCCAGCGATCAGCTCGACGGTCGCGCCCTGCCTGCGCACCGCCGCATCCTGGGCGGGGCGATCGAGTTCCGCCGCGACACGGCTCAGCGCAGACTGTGCCTGAGCCGGATCCCAGATCAGCACAGGGCTCAATCGCATCCCACTCATCATAACCTCGATGCGCTCGGGCACGGCTGCAAGGCCGCTATCGATATGACCCGGCTGAAAGGCCGCCATGATCGTCGCTTCGGCATCCACGCCAATGCCGAGATCGGCCGGTGAGAAGGCCCATCGCTGGCCCTCCGGCCCGATGAGAATGATACCCGGTTGCGTGAGCGGCAGTGTATTTCGGAGGTGTGTACGGGCTTCATCCGGCGCCAATCCGCCGACATTGGTATCCCAGACCCAGACACCGGACAGAATACGGTGGTCCAAGCCAGGGCCCAGTAACCATCCCACAGCAAGCAACGCCAGGAGTTCCAGTACTGTCAACACGACGATCAAGCGCGACATAATCCCTCAGTCCCACGGTAACTAAGTGCCGGGGGTCGAGCATGCCCGGAACGTGGATTGGCCCACAGCGCAAGATCAGGCATGCAGTACCACCACACAGAGCGCTAACGCCCCTCAGCCCGGCATCGCCACCAAGCTCGGCCGGCACGATATGGATCTGCCCTCGATAGGCCGCCGGGGCTCGCAACGCCCATTCCTATGCAGGTCCAGAGCGAAGGGCAACAGGCCCGTTCTGGCTCGTTTCCCAAAGACAAAGTGATGCCCATGAACAACAGACAGCGCCCCGTGACCTACAGGGGCGCCTCGTCCTGATACGGCCCACCGAAGTGACCTCCAGCGGTAGTTTGTGTCACATAGAAGGCGACCGCGTTAGTGACCACCGCAGGAGGCACAGGAGTGGCTACTGCAGGAGGCGCATCCTCCACCGCTGCTCGAAGTTGCTCCGGCGCTGCCATTGCCACTCGCAGGGGCAAAGAACCGTGACAGACCACGCTTCGCATGGAATGAGCCGCAGTCCGGGCACACGATAGGCGCATCGGCATCCTTCATCGCGCGCCGCGCCTGAAACGCCACACCACAATCCTCACAGTGATACTCGTAGATCGCCATTCGTTACTCCTGGTCAGAAGATTGCCGGCCGCGCTGCGATCACACAGCCGCCCCGTTGATCATCTCCGTGAGTTCCGCCGCTCTTACGTACCCCGCAACCTCAATCTGCTGCGCTACCACGCCCTCGACCGATGCAACGGCCCGCTTCAGATCCATCGCCAGGCTGTGTGCCAGAGGGCATAGTGGCGATGAGGGACGAAAGCGATAGAAGACGGTGCCCGTTGCTTCGTCGACTTCAAGGTCCTCAACCAGGCGCATCCGCAGAACGTCCACGCCCGTCTCCGGATCGATCACGTCGACCAGACGCATCAGGATACGCTCACGTAGCGTCAAGCTCGTCATGAAGCCCTCCTCACCATTCTACCAAATACCAACATCCGGACAGCCCCTCCGCGGGACTGCGGCCTACGTTGCCATTATAGCGGGCAGACAGTGGTCAAGCAACCCCTC
>JAKJAE010000286.1:4128-4416 GCA_022707665.1 Chloroflexota bacterium | reverse complement strand
CACCAACCACCCACACGCCAGCCCCTTGGACGCGATAGAACAACCGGTGTGAGTCGACCAAGACCTCGGGAAAGCCAAGCCCGCTGAACTCCGGTATGACCCTGCCGGACTCCGGGAATTCGATCAGCCGATGCAGCGCGCCGAACACTCGCATCCTGAAGTCGCGGGCCGCCGCGGGCCGATCAGCATGGATATACGTCACGGCTGCAAGAAGCTGCGCCCTTGCGGGCGGCGTGAGTTTGACGATCAAGAGCGGTCCAGCAGCTCGTCAGCTTCGCCCATCACGAC
>JAKJAE010000286.1:0-4039 GCA_022707665.1 Chloroflexota bacterium | reverse complement strand
CCGCCGAAGCGCGGCCATGCTGCGTGATGAAGACAGGATCTCCAGAAGCCGCTGCACGCCGGACGATGCCGGAAGCATCCTGACGCAACTCGCTGATGGGGACGATGATGGGCATCGCACTCACTATCGGTACCTCCTTTAGTAGTGAGACAGAAACCATACTTACTCGAACACGGGAATCTCAGGATGTCTGCGGCCTATCTCTACGAGTGGGCCGGTCTGAGCCATCACGAAGGCGAGATTGCTGCCCCGTATCACGAGCAGTCTGTCGTCTGCGGCAAGCCCGAATGCTGCCAGCGCGGCAGCAGGGAGCCTCAACACTCCATTATCGATCGTGGCCGAGGTGACCAAAGCGCCCTTCAGGCGAGCAAGTCCGTCACCGCAGGGGATTGCTGAGGCCGGGTCAAGAACCGTCCCCTCAAGGCGCACGGGTGAGCCGACCCGCATGCCGCGCGACGTCTTGCTACCGGACAAGATGGTCACGCTCCCCTGTTGTGGAAGTCCGTACTCTGCCACAACCTCAGGAGGCAACAGCACGGAGTTGTCCAGACGAAGCACCGACCATCCGAACACGTATTTGCCACCACGTTCGAGCTGGGGCACGGACCTACCTCCGAGATGCATAGGGAGTCACAAGCGGGAGTTGGGGGCTAACGTCTCGCCCGGTCAGCCGCGCCCGTTGGCCATGGTATCCCATGCAAGAACCGGCGCAGGATACCGAACTGCACGCGCTTGTTAGGTGTTTCTGGCAAGGGACTGATCCATCAGACGTTCGCATCGCCACACACGCACGACCGTGACAACAGCCTCGTCCCTTCGATAGACGATTCGAAACGGCGGATGCTCGAGTTCGCGAAGCCACGGCGTCTCAAACTCCGGCACCACCCTGCCACTGTCGGGAAACATGGCCAACTGTTGCACGCGCTCCACGATCTCCAGCACAATGCGCTTGCCGACGTGCGGCACTTCTTGAGAGGCGTACCAGTCAAGGATATGGCGCAAATCGTCACGCGCCGATTGCGCGACGTCTATGCGGCAGCGCCTTTCGCTCATTCCAGGCCGAGAGAACGCACGACCTCGTCGAGTGATATGACCCGTCCGGCCTCGACATCCGCAAGACCTGCGACGACAGCTCTCATGAACTCACGCTCTTCTTGAGCTGCTTCGTACTCACCCAGGCCTTGGAGCACCGCTACGCCGCGGCCATGACTCGTCAGAAGCACCGGCCGACCGGCCTCATTAACCCGGCGGACTATCTTGCCTGGGTTGACCTTCATGTCGCCCAGGGGCACGACGTCTTCCGAAAACTTCACAACCGGGCTCCCCATCGCGAACCCCCAAACGTAGCTCTATTCTGGTGCCGATTATAGCACCGAAAATGGATGGAACCAGAAACGCCTAACGTTCTAGCGCGTCAGCCGCGCCCGTTGGCCATGGTACTCCATGCAGATGCCAACGCAGGATGTCGGACTGCAGGCGCTTGTTGGGCAGAGCCATTCGCGGACACACCGAATCACGCCCTGCGCAATCACCTCGGCCAGGCCTTGGTGTCGGTTTATTTGCCGTACTTCTTGATGTCGTTCGTGTATATGAAGGCGCCACCTGTGCGCGCGCAGACCATCTCGACTTCGACTGATGGGTCGACGTCCAAGTCCTCCCCTCGTAGGCCCTGCCAGGTAGCGACATACCTGTGCACACCGAACCTCGGTCCTTTCTTCTGTTCCAGCGGACGCTCTGCTCCGCCTTTCCACTCAAGCGGCGGAAGCTCTCCTCTCTCCGCCTTGGCGGCGGTGGCAGGCTCGCGCTGTCGCAGGAGACGACCATTCTCCCAGCACTTGATAAGCCCACCATCCTCGCCATCCCAACACTCTTCCCATGTGAGGCCTAGGCGTATCGGCTCACTGATAGACCGCTGAACCCTACTCGCCATGCCGCATCTCCCCTCGCTCAGCTCCTGGTTTCCGACGAGCCAACTCGTGCCTATCTCACAGGGACTTCAGCCCCACGCTCCATACAGAGGAAGTCCGCCAGAGCCACCACTGGAATCCCGTACTGACGAGCCTTCTTCACTTTTGTGGACAGTGAGCACGGATCACTCGCCACTACAAGATCGCACCTTTTCTTTGTGACAGACTCCTCAACCCTTAGACCCAGGCTTCCCGCGATACCACGGAGAACGTCCCGGCACATCTCGGAACCGTCCGTGTAGGTCGCTTGGCCGGTGAAACACACACCCATGCCATCGTTGATACGAATTCGTCGCGACGACTCCGCCCAAGTTTGAGCGGCCTCATCCACCAAATAGGTACCCAGCCCCAAGGTCAAGGCCACCTGGGTGAGCCGCTCGTGCTCCGCGCGGGTGATTATTTGGTCCCGTGCAGCGGCTGCTATCAACTCCCTCAAGTAGTGTTCATGAGCGGCGGCCACTGATTCTGAGTTCATGCCCAGCTCTAGTGCAAGCGAGTTCAGTTGTTCGCATTCGGCAGCGGATAGCTCGCCGTCTCCCATGGCCCAGTCCAGCAAGTCCAGATACTGAAGCGTTTCCCCTTGGGCACCCCAGTGACTCGTTCTCAAGGCCAGCCTGGCCAAGAAAGGCATGGGTGGACCGTCTCCACCAGCAAGCTCTCGACGGAGAGTGCGGTAGCCGACTCTCGGTTCAACACCTGTCACCGTTGCTGGTCGGCACTCAAGTTCGACCGCCTGTGCGGTAAGCAGACGAGCGGTCGCCCGTGCGTCCGCGAGGGCGCGGTGCTGGTGGCCGATTTGTATGCCGTACCTGGCACAAGCGAGGTCGAGGCGCTCCCCACAGAGCCGAAGAGTGCAAACACCGCTTCCCGGGTCCAACTGGGCCCCCATCCTCGAATACTCGTTTCCGATCATTCGAGAGTCGAACGGCAAGTTGTGGGCAACCAATACGCCACCATGGATTCTCTCGCTCAAAGCCCCCGCGATCTCCTCGAAGCGAGGCGCGGCCGACACCATCGAGGCCACGATTCCATGCAGATGCGTCGGTCCAACATCGCGCCCGGGATTCACCAACGTCTCCCATTCATCAAGAATGGTGCCGTCTGGTGACGTGGTGACTACGGCCACTTCAACAATGCGGTCATTATTGTAGACGCCCGTGGTCTCGACATCCACGACAACGAGACGCACCGAAGACTGCCCTTGCGGAGACGGTGCGTTCACTCCGTCGAACAAGGCCATTTTCTGTCTCCCCCGGCACTCGCCACGACAGTTCACCACCAACACCGGCCGAGAACCAGCGTACTACCTCAATCGGACAGAATGAATGAACCCACCTGCGCTACACGTTTCGCGCCTTCTGCCCAGCGCTTCAGCCGGTCAGATGCAACCGCAGGCTGTCGGTTGCAACAGCGTGTTAGCTTTCTAACGTCACACCGCCACGGCATGACCACGGATCTCGTGATCAAGACGCTCCCCTAGCTCATCCTCGGCAACGTCTAGATCATAGTCGGCCTGGAGGCCGAGCCAGAACTGCGGGGTCGTATCGAAGTACCGCGCCAGACGCAACGCTGTCTCGGCAGTCACACGGCGCTTGCCCAAGACGATCTCGTTTATGCGCCTCGGCGGCACGCTGATGTTCAAGGCCAGCCTGTTCTGGCTCAGGCCCAGGGGCTTGAGAAACTCCTTCTGTAGCACCTCACCGGGATGTACCGGCGCAAGCTTCTTGGTCGTCATGACAGGCCTCCTTTCTAGTGATAGTCCACGATCTCTACGTCGTACGCGTTTCCGTCTTGCCAAACGAAGCAAATTCGATACTGATCGTTGACACGGATGCTGTATTGACCCTCTCGAGCCCCCGAGAGTTTCTCGAGCCTATTGGCCGGTGGGCTGCGAAGGTCGTGGATGGCATGCGCGTTACTGAGCATCCGCAGTTTTCGCAAAGCCACAGATTGGATGTCGCCGGCCAGCTTCCGAGAGAACTCCCGATTGAACACCTTCTCGGTTTCGGCATCCGCGAACGACTTGATCATTAGCCACAGAGTATAACGCGTCGCATCATACGTCAACCGTT
>JAKJAE010000285.1 GCA_022707665.1 Chloroflexota bacterium | reverse complement strand
CCCGTCCACGCCTCTGTCGAGCCAGAAGCGCATCGTCTCGCGCAAGGCCTGCCGCACATCAGGATTGCGGTAGTTGAGTTCGGGCTGTTGTGGGAGGAACTGGTGGAGGTAGTACTGCCCGGTCGCAGAGTCGAGCGTCCACGCAGGGCCGCCGAAGAAGCTCCGCCAGTTGTTGGGCGGGCCTCCGTCGGGTGCCGGGTCACGCCAGATGTACCAGTCACGCCTGGGGTTCTCGCGATTACTCCGGCTCTCGACGAACCAAGGGTGCTCGTGAGACGTGTGATTAGGCACCAAGTCGAGGATCAACTTCATGTCGCGCCTGTGGACTTCAGCTAGCAGCCGGTCGAAGTCTTCCATTGTGCCGAACATGGGGTGGATGCCGACGTAGTCGGCAACGTCGTAACCGAAGTCATGCATGGGAGAAGGGTAGATGGGAGAGAGCCAGACCGCGTCGATGTTCAGTTGTTGGACGTAATCAAGGCGCCTGACGATGCCCGGCAGATCGCCGATGCCATCGCTGTTGCTATCCTGATAGGACCGTGGATAGATCTGGTAGATGACGCCTCTCTGCCACCACAAAGGTGTTTGTTCTTCTGCCACGGTACACCTCCTCACTGACAAAGATCGCCTTCCGGCTCCGTGCCGAACCGGTTTGGCCAAAAGCAGGCGCGGGGCCTTCGCCCCGCGCCCGTGATAGCTGCCACACAGCCTCGACCTGCGCCTCGTGGCGTAAGGCCCACGTTCCTACATGCGCGCCAACGTTTGATTGAACCGGGATGCCAACTGCTGCAGCACCGCAATGGCCATGTCGGCATCCGCTCGCAGTAGCCCCATCAGATCCCAACGCGTCAGCACGATGCAGTGCAGGGGGCTCGTGGCTACAACCGATGCTGTGCGAAGGGCATCGGTGAGCACCGCCAGCTCGCCGAAGAAGTCACCGGGTCCGAAGCTATTGAGGGTCACACCCGTGCCGTCTGCGCGCTTGTAGATTGCATCCGCAGATCCCGTGACGACGATGAAGAATCCTTCGCCGCCTTGCCCCTGCGCTACGACGGTCTCGCCCTCGGCGTAGTCGCGTTCGACGAACCGTCCTGCGACGCCCTCGAGCTGGCGGCGCTTTAGCCCTCGAAAGAGCTGCGTCCGCTCCAGTACCTTGACGATCGATTCTATCTCGGCCATATCATACCTCCGCGCTCAATTAGGCCCGTCCGCCCTGAACGAAACTCGGCATCCCTTCCTTTCGCTCCCCACGGTCTACACTCCCTGCAGCTTCAGCTCCTCAGCGCGATGGCAGGCCACCCAATGGTCCGGTTTCAGTTCGCGGTATTCGGGCGCCTTTTGGCTGCAGATGTCCTTGGCATAGCGGCAACGCGGATGGAAGTAGCAGCCGCTGGGGGGATTGGAGGGATCGGCGATTTCGCCCTGCATAATGATCCGGGCGGACTTGTACAACGGGTCGGGCTTTGGCACTGAGGACATCAGAGCCTCTGTGTAGGGATGCAGCGGCTCGTTGTAGAGGTCATCGGAGCTTGCCGTCTCCGCAATCTTGCCGACGTACATCACGGCTACCCGATCCGAGATGTGCTGGACCACGCTCAGGTCATGCGCGACGAAGACATAGGCAAGGTTGAAGTCCTTCTGGAGGTCCTGAAGCAAGTTGAGCGTCTGCGCCTGGATCGAGACATCCAGGGCTGAGACCGGCTCGTCGCAGAAGATGATCTTGGGATTCAAAGAAAGCGCGCGGGCGATGCCGATGCGCTGCCGTTGGCCACCCGAGAACTCGTGCGGATAGCGCCGCACGTGTTCCCGGCGCAGGCCTACCCGCTCCAGGAGCCTGATGACGGATTCCTCCATTTCGGGCCCCTTGGGCATTCCATGGATCACCATCGGCTCAGAGACGATGTCAAAGACTGACATCCGTGGGTTGAGCGAGTTGACGGGGTCCTGAAAGACCATCGAGATCTCGCGGCGGACGCGCGTCATCTGTTCCTTCGTCAGGTCGAACAGATTGACTCTCTCATCCTTGCCGTCTTTGGAAAACAGAGCAGTTCGGTAAGTAGCAGAGCCAGCCGTGGGGTCGTAGAGCCGGATCACCGTGCGGCTTGCCGTGGTCTTGCCGCAGCCGCTCTCACCGACCAGGCCCAGCGTCTCGCCGTCGCGGAGGTAGAAGTTGACATCATCCACGGCTTTCACATTGCCAACGACCCTTTTCAGCAGCCCCTTCTGGATCGGGAACCACTTCTTGAGGCCCCTGACGTCCAGCAGGATCGTGTCGTCTCTGGTTGTTATGCGCTCAGCCATGTTGGTCCTACCTCCTATACGTTCTCGTACAGCAAGCAGCGCACCCAGTGCCCGGGCTCCGCCTCGACGTAGTTGGGCACGATCCGGTCGCACTTGCCGGGCATAAACTCGGGGCAACGCGGATGGAAGACGCAGCCGGTCGGCAGATGGAAGGGATCCGGGACCATGCCCTTGATCGATGCCAGGCGATCACTGCTGCGCTTGCCTACCTTGGGGATCGATTGGAGCAGTGCGCGGGTGTAGGGATGCTTGGGTTCGTAGAAGATATTTACAGTGGACGACTGCTCCACCTGCTTGCCCATATACATCACGCAGATGTCCTTGGACATCTCGGCGACCACGCCGAGGTTGTGGGTGATGAACATGATCGCCATGTCCGTGGTCTCCTGAAGCTCGCGCATCAGATCCAGGATTTGTGCCTCGATCGAGACGTCCAGTGCCGTTGTCGGCTCGTCTGCGATCAGCATAAACGGTTGGCACGAGAGGGCGATGGCGATCATCACACGCTGCCGCTGGCCACCGGAGAGTTGGTGAGGGTACGAGTCGACGCGCTCATGGGGCTTCGGGATTCCCACCTTTTGAAGCATCTCGATGGCGATCTCGCGCGCCTCTTGCTTGGTTACCGGGCGATACTTCATGATCTTCTGAGTCATCTGTTCGCCGACCGTCACTGGAATCAGGCGGTGAAGGTTCAACGCCTCGCCGATCAGCGTGCCGGCAGTGTATACCGGTGTCAACGAGCTCATGGGCTCCTGAAAGATCATGGCGAACTCGCCGCCGCGGATGGTACGGATCGTTTCGCCGTCAGGATCGAGCTTGGTGATATTGACGACCTCCGCGGGCTTGCTCGGGTCGAATTTGCTCCGCCGGTGGTACAGGATCTCCCCCTGGGTGATCTTGCCGGGCTTGGCGACCATCTGCATTGCGGCCTTGGCCGTAACCGATTTTCCGCAGCCGCTCTCGCCGATGACACCCAGGGTCTCGCCGAGGTTCACGGTATAGGTGACGCCATCCACGCCGTGGATTGTGCCATCTCGGACTTCGAAGTCCACACGCAAGTCTTTGATCTCGAGCAGTGGTTCACTCATGGCGTCCTCCTTACCGACCACCGTAGGGATCCATCGCGTCCCTCAGTCCATCTCCCAGCATGTTGAAGCCGAGGACCGCAAGGATGATGAAGGGGACCGGGATCAGCCACCAGGGCGCGAAGCGGATCGCGCGGACACTGCTGACTTCCTGGAGCAAGACACCCCAACTGGTCAAGGGTGGCCGCAGCCCCAGTCCCAGCCAGGAGAGTGCCGTCTCAGAGAGGATCATACCTGGGATCATCAACGTCGCAGTGACGATCGCGTGACTCAATGTGCCCGGGAGTAGGTGGCGGAACATGATGCGTCTATCACTGGCCCCGGCGCTCTGCGCTGCAAGCACGTACTCGCGCTCACGCAGGGACAGGATGATCCCGCGGAACTGCCGTGCCAACGTGCCCCAGTTGATGAATACGAGGATCAACGTCAGCATAAAGTAGACCGCGATGGGTGACCACGTAATGGGGATAGCCGCCGAGAGCGCCATAAAAAGCGGAATCTGTGGAAATGCCCCTACAAACTCCGTCAGGCGCATGACAAGGATATCGGTGGCACCTCCGTAGTAGCCCGAGATCGCACCCATCACCATTCCGAGAAAGAGGGTCAGGCCCTGCCCGATCAACCCAAGCAGCAGTGATAGACGCCCTCCGTAGATGATTCGCGAGAGGACGTCGCGGCCCGTGCGGTCTGTCCCAAACAGGAAGACGCTGCCCCCAGGATACTTCTCAGTGTTGACACCAAACAGGTGAATCCGGCTGGGGATAAGCCCGAGCACTTTGTAGGGTTCCGCCTTGACGAAGAAGGAGAGGGGGTAGATCTGGGTCTTGTCCACGGTCCACGTCCGGGTGCGTGCTATCGGGTCGATATTGACCTCCAGCCCATAGACAGCCGGCCGCAAGCTAAATTCGCCTTCGGGGTTCTTGAAAACGAGCGGCTGCGGCCGTGATTCCAGGAAATCTGACTGTGTGTTGACCAGATAGGGTGAGAAGAACTCGGGGAACACGCCGCAGATCAAGTAGAACAGGATCAGGATGATCCCCCCGACCACCGCCAGCT
>JAKJAE010000284.1 GCA_022707665.1 Chloroflexota bacterium | reverse complement strand
TGCGGCGGGTTGAGTGGTTCCGCCCGCGTGGTATAGTGTCTGAGTAAGGGCGGCAGACACAAGGGAGGCATGCACGATGGAGTTTAACTTCGCAACCGCAGGAAAGATCATCTTCGGAAGGGGTACGGTTACTCAGGTCGGGACTCTGGCCGCATCTATGGGGCGCCGGGCACTGGTCGTGATGGTCGACGAAAGGCAAGCTGCTCCGGTTCTGCACTCCCTTGGGGAGGCTGCTGTCGAAGTCGTGGGCTTTTGCGTGGCCAGCGAGCCGACGACGGCTTCGGTGCGCGAAGGTACGCAGCGCGCCCGCGAGGCCGGTTGCGGCCTCGTCGTGGCAGCCGGAGGAGGCAGCGTCATCGATACAGGTAAGGCTGTCGCGGCGCTGCTCACCAACGGGGGAGATCCCCTCGATTACCTCGAGGTCGTCGGGCGGGGACAGCCCCTCACAAAGCGCTCTGCACCTCTCATCGCGATCCCTACGACGGCGGGCACGGGTGCCGAGGTGACTGCCAATGCGGTGCTAGCCTCGCCGGAGCACAAGGTGAAGGTGAGCTTGCGCGGTGCTCTCATCCTGCCTCACGTAGCCCTGGTAGACCCTGAGCTCACCTATTCAGTCCCGCCGGCCATCACGGCAAGCACGGGACTGGATGCGTTGACGCAGGTTCTGGAGCCCTATGTGTCGGTAGCCGCGAACCCCATTACGGACACCCTGTGCCGGGAAGGCCTGTGGCGGGCTGCTGAGTCGTTGCTCAGGGCCTTCAGGGACGGGAGCGACGCCGAGGCGCGCGAAAACATGGCGCTCGTGAGCTTGTTGGGTGGGCTGGCTCTGGCGAATGCGAAACTGGGGGCAGTTCACGGGTTCGCAGGCGTACTGGGTGGGATGTACGATGCCCCACACGGGGCGATCTGCGGTCGATTGCTGCCCTATGTGATGGAGACCAACGTTGCTGCCCTGGCGGCCCGCGAACCAACCAACCCGGCCCTGGACCGCTACGGTGAGGTCGCCACGATCCTCATCGGCGATTTCGATGCCACAGCCGCGGATGGCGTCGCATGGGTGCGCGATCTATGCCAGGAGCTGGCTGTTCCTGGCCTTGCAGCTTACGGAGTGAGCAGGGGACACTTCGTAGAGATCGTTGAGAAGACCCAGCGGTCAAGCAGTATGAAAGGCAACTCCCTCAAGCTCACCGATGCCGAGCTGGTCGCAATTCTCGAGCAAGCGCTCTAGCGTACCTCGGTGAGCGCTGCCAGCGTGCGCTCGGTTGACTGGGCCATCGTGAAGCGTGGGCAGTACCCGAAGTCCCGTCGGGCTCGCGAGATGTCGTAGTAGTGGTCCTGGGCCAGCTCGCTGGCGAGGAACGGTGTGAGCGGCGGCTCGCCCCGAAGGCGCAGGCTTCGATAGATCGCCACGAGCAGCCCTCCGGCGCCGCGTGCAAGGCCGAGCGGAATCCTGATCCGGATCGGCGGCAAGCCCAGCCGGGCAAGAAAGTCGCTGATCCAGGGCCAGAGCACGACGGGCTCCCCCTGACTGATGAAGTAGACACTGCCGGCAACAGGGGAGCCGGGCTCGAGCGCATCCGCCGCCTGCAGGTGGGCCTGAGCGGCGTCCTCGACGTAGGTAAGGTCGACCATGTTTGTCCCATCGCCCACTTGGGGCACACGCCCCTTTCTGGCCCGCGCGATCAGCGAAGGCAACAGGTGGTTGTCGCGTGGCCCGAAGATGAGGTGCGGGCGCAGAGAGGTGGTCAGAAGCGCCGAGGAGTTCGCGGCGAGGACCCGCTGCTCGCCGATGGCCTTGGTCTCGGGGTAGGGGCTTTCGTAGTGGTTCGGGTAGGGCATGCTCTCGTCCACGTTCCGTTGGTCCGTTCCGTCGAAGATCACGCTCGGGGAACTCGTGTAGACCAGTTTGCGGACGCCCGTGGCACGGCAGGCCTCGATCACGTTGTCCGTGCCCGTGACGTTGGCTTCGTAGAAATCGTCGAACGGACCCCACAAGCCGGCCCTAGCAGCCACATGGTAGACTACGTCGACTGGGGGCCCGTTGCCGCCCCGGCAGGCAGCGGTAATCGCTCGGAGGTCGCGCAGGTCACCTCGGACCTGGCGTGCCCCCAGCGCCGCCAACTCAGGGTAGCTGCCGCGTGAGAAGGTTGTCACGCGATCGCCACGGGCGACGAGCTGCTCGACGATATAGCGACCCAAGAAGCCACCGCCGCCGGTGACCAGTGCGTGGGATGGTCGTCTTTCCATTGCACCCACTGATTCAGAAGGCCAACCTTCGGCGCTGACCAGCCTCATCTGCAGCCGCGTGGAGCACTACGGCTCACAGATTCCGCCTGCGCCGCAAGTGGTCGATGAGCCAGTAGATCCCCAGACCCAGCCCGGCGGCAAGGCTGAGGAGCCCCAATGTCCTGGTGGCGTGTCCTGGCTCCGACGCAGGCTTCGTTGTCACGACGTCGGGGCGCTGGGAAGGGGCGACTGCCAGATCCCGCATCTGGCCATTGCGTCGTAAGGCTGAGGCTGCCCAGGCCGCGAGCTTCTCACGCTGGATCTTGGCATTGTGGCGAACATCGGTGGGAAACACACCCGGATAGAAGAGCACGAGCTCGATGGCGCGAGTGTGGGGAAACTCCGACCCAAGGGCAAGTAGCTCCAAGGTAAAACGTTGCCGCGCCAGAATGCCACCAGGGAACCGACCCTTTTTCGGTTCGACTACCAGGACCGGCGTTTGGTCGGTACCGTTGTCGACGCCAACCAACGCCGTGCGGCTGACATCCTGGTGTCGATTGAAGATCGTCTCGGCCATGACCGGGTAGAGCACAGCGTCCCGGGTCTGGACGCGGTGCGCCTTGCGTCCACAGAACCAGAGCCTGCCCCGGGTATCAAAGTAGCCCAGATCACCCATACGGTGCCAGACTTCGCCGCCTTCCTGGATTTTGGCCAGCGCCGTTTGCTCCGGGCGGTTGAGGTAGGTTCGCGTGACCATGGGACCTTTGACGACGATCTCACCAATCGTGTCTGGGGGCAGGGCCAGATTGGGGTGCCACGACTCGATGGGTTCGTCAGACACGGCGATGATGCGTATCGTGACGCCGGGGAGGGGTACGCCGACACACATGCCTTTACCCGTATCGGTCAGGGCTGCAGTTTCCGAGACGATCTCGCGTCCGCTGATCGTGGTAAGCGGCATTGCTTCGGTCGCCCCAAAAGGTGTGAGGATGTCGGCCTCCTCGCTGAGGATCTCAGCGAGCATCGTTCTGATCAGATCTGGGGGCACCGGAGCGCCAGCCATCAGCAAGCGCTTGATCGTAGGGAGCTTGATACCGTGCTCGACGCAGTAGGGCGCGACGCGCTTCCAGATGGTCGGCGAGCCGAAGGCATTCGTCACGGCGTGCGTCTGGATGGCTTCGACGACGTACGCCGGGTTAATGTCGGCTGACTTCGTCGGGTCCATATCGGGGATGATCGTCGTAACTCCCAATGCCGGGTTGAAGAGCGCGAAGATGTAGAGGAGCGCCAGGTCTACTTCGCCAGGCAGGATACCCATCGTGTCGCGCAGTAACGCTACCAGTGCCTTGAACATTCCGTGTTCGTAGATGACGCCCTTGGGAATGCCGGTACTGCCCGAGGTGAACGCGATGGCAGCCTCGTCTTCCAGCAATGTTGGTACAGCCGAGAAAGCCCCTCGCTGGCGATTGGCCATATCAGCAAGGTGACCGTCGGCGAGCCAACGGCCTGCCGTCCTTCCACCACCGACCATTACCGTATGGCGTACAGCTTTGAATGGTTCGGGAAAAGCACGGCGCAGGATGTGCGCGATGGGAAGACCGATAAGGGCTCGGGGCTCGATCTCCGATACGCACTGCAGGAAGGGGCGCCAACCCATCCCGGGATCGATGAGGGTGGGGACTGCGCCCATCTTGATGAGCGCGAAGACCAGGGCGATCAGGTCAGCCCCAGGGTGCACCAGCATCAACACACGATCACTCTTCTTGATGCCGAGATCGGTCAGGCCGTGAGCATACTGGTCACAGAGCTCGTTGAGCTGTTGAAAGGTAAACTGCGTCGTGATCGCGCGTCCGTGTTGGTCTCGCCCGGCGGGGAAGACCACGCCCGGCTGGTAGGGCGCCCTGGCGGCCATATCGGTCAGAGCGGCGGCGATGTTGAAGGTATCGGGCATGTGGGCTACCTGTGCGCGATCAGCTTGCCATCAGGCTTCAGACGCCTGTACACGGCTGTCCGTTCGTCCCAGAAATCGCTCAACCAGGGGCAGGATACGCTCGTAGGCGTCCTCGACAACGTAGTGGCCGGCATCGTCGAAGATGTGGACCTCCGCATCGGGGAAACGTGCTTGCCAGCCAGCCAGGAAGTCACGGACTGTGAAGACAAAGTCCCTGGCGCCCCAGAGGATGAGCATTGGGCGGTCGCGGAAGGTGCCCAGCTCCCGGTCGATCGCATCAACTGTGGCTCGC
>JAKJAE010000283.1 GCA_022707665.1 Chloroflexota bacterium | reverse complement strand
GTCATTGCCGCCACAGCCGCCGCACGGAACGGCGCCAGAACACTGCTAGTCGAGAGAGACGGTGCCTTGGGCGGAACGATGACGGCGTGCCTGGTCGGACCAATGATGACCTTTCATTCGGCTACCGAACAAGTCATTCGCGGCATGCCACAGGAACTGGTCGATCGCCTCGTCAAATGCGGGGCTTCGCCCGGTCATATCCTCGACACAAGCGGCTATGTAGCTACGATCACGCCCTTCGATGTCGAAGGTCTGCGCCTCGTTGCCCAGCGCATGGTCCTCGAGTCCGCCGCGGGCATCCTTCTCCATGCCAGTGTTACCGGCGTCGAGATGACAGACCAGCGCGTTACAGGGGTTCGCATCTACACTGACGGCAAAGAGCGTTCTCTTTATGCACACACGGTTGTGGATGCAACGGGAGATGCAACCATCGCCGCGCTCGCCGGCGCCCCAACCGCATACGGCCGGCCTGAGGATGGGCTCGTGCAACCAGTCTCGCTGCTGTTCAAGGTAAGTGGTTGGGATCGCGAGGCCTTCACCGACTACGCCATCGCACATCCCGACACGCTGCGTCTCAGTCAGCAGGGAGTAGCGCCTTACCGGACCGAGCGTCTCGTCGCCGTCTGTGGGTTCAACGACTTGCTGCAGCGCGCCATCACGGCAGGCGAACTGGGCAACCTACGCCGCGAACACGTCCTCTTCTTCAACACTCACCGGCCCGATGAAGTCACCGTAAACATGAGCCGCGTATCCGGTGTCAATCCACTCGACCCCGACTCCCTTAGTGCTGCCGAGGTGGAAGCACGCGAACAGGTTGACGCGATCATCACCTTCCTTCGACGCCATATTCCAGGCTTCACCAACGCCCAGGTCGTCGCGACGGGGTCGCGCGTTGGCGTGCGCGAGTCACGCCGAATCGTCGGCGAGGTTGTGCTCACAGCTAACGACATCCGTGAGGGACGTCGGTGGCCCGATGCCATCGCCCGCAGCGCCTACCCGATCGACATTCATGCACCTACGGGGCTCACGGCTGCAGATGACCCGGGTCTACACGACGACTTCGTGAGTCAGGGCGTCACCTACGAGATTCCTTACCGGGCTCTGGTCCCACGAGCCGTCGATGGCCTGATCGTAGCTGGACGCTGCATCTCGACCACGTCCGAAGCCCATGGGGCAACACGTGTCTCCCCATCGTGTATGGCCTTTGGACAGGCTGCCGGCACAGCGGCAGCACTCGCAGTTCGACAAGGCTGTGTGCCACGCGAGGTCGACGTATCCGAGCTGCGGCATATCCTCGTGCAACAGGGAGCCAGCCTCACGTAGTCTGTCCGCAGTCCGCCCACTCACGACTTCCCCTGCAGTCCTTCGCCGGAACCAAACAGCGTTGCCTCACGTCTATACAACAGAGGCTGCGTTGATGAGGAGGTCACCCGTGAAGCTCAACCTGATCGCGATTGCTGTCCTGATTCTGTCGCTGACAGCCGTGACGCCCGCGGCCGCCGACGGGATCATTATCATCGACCCGCCCACGCCCGTGCCGCCACCTGACTTCTCGAAGTGGCTGACCATTCGCTACCATCGCGTCCTCGTGACCATCGACGGCCAGGTAGCCACCACGGAAGTCGATCAGGTTTTCCGCAACGACGCTGCCATCCCCCTTGAGGGCACGTACGTCTTCCCTCTGCCCGTTGGCGCAGCCGTTGACGACTTTCTGATGTGGGTCGACGACCAGGTGCTTGAGCCGGAAATCCTGCCAGCCGACGAAGCCCGTGCGATCTACGAGGGTTACGTCCGTCGGAACCAGGATCCGGCACTCCTCGAGTACGTGGGACGCGAGACTATTCGCGCGAGCATCTTCCCAATCCCGCCCCAGGGCGAGCGTCGCCTACGGCTCCGATATACCCAGGTGCTTTCGTCCGAGGACAATGTGATGGTGTACCGATACCCGCTCGACACGGAGCGTTTTTCGGCTAGCCCGTTGGAGCAAGTCAGCATTGTCGTCGAAGTGAGTTCGCCTGTAGAGCTTGGGGCGTTGTATTCCCCGACCCACCAGGATGACATCGCGATTACGCGGCAGGACGACCGGAAGGCGACCGTCAGCTATGAGGCCAGCGCCATCTATCCTGACCGTGACTTCGAACTCTACATTGGGGCACGCACCGAAATGCTGGGGGCCAGCCTACTGTCGTACAAACCCCTGGATGACAATGGGTTCTTTCTGCTGTTGCTGAGCCCCGCGCTGACGGATACGTCCACGGGGAATATACCGATACCACGCGATCTCATCTTGGTGCTGGATACCTCCGGTTCTATGGAAGGTGAGAAACTCGATCAGGCCAAAGCCGGATTGGTATTCGTTCTGCGCCACCTCAATGTTGAGGACCGTTTCAACATCGTGGCGTTCTCGACACAGGTAAGAACATTTGCGCCGGCGTTGGTCGGATCAGACAACACGAGTGAGGCGATCGCGTGGATCGAAGCACTCGAGGCAATCGGTGGCACCAACATCTATGTGGCTCTTTCCGAGGCTTTGGCCCAACTCGACGGCGCAAGGAATTCAACTATCGTCTTCCTGACCGACGGCCTACCTACGGAAGGCATTGTGGACGAGGATGTGTTGCTGGACACACTGACCAACGAGGCACCCGGAGATGTGCGGATTTTTCCCCTGGGCGTCGGATACGACGTGAATGTCCATCTGCTCGATCAACTCGCAGTCGAGCATCGCGGGCGCCCCACCTATATCGAGCCCGATGAGCGCATCGATGAGAGGATCTCGACCTTCTTCGCACGGATGCAGAGCCCCCTGCTCACGGATGTCAGCCTGGACTTCGGCAGCGTCAGGATCTTCGACGTCTACCCTGCAACACTGCCCGACGTCTACGCCGGCACCCAACTCCTTGTCACCGGGCGCTATGAAGGAAGCGGCCCGGAGACGCTCACCGTCTCAGGTCGGGTCAACGACCGCACAACTGCATTTACGTATGACGTGCTGTTCGAAGCCCACGACGGCGAGGCCTTCATCCCCCGTCTGTGGGCCGCCCGCAAGATCGGCTATCTCTTGACCCAGATCCGGATCCGTGGCGAGGATAGCGAATGGGTTCAGGCCATTGTCGAGCTGAGCCTGAAATACGGCATTATCACCCCCTACACAAGTTTCCTGATCGAGGAACCGGCAGAGGCGCTTTCTCAGGAAGGGCGGGCTCAGGCAAGTGAAACGATGCAAGAGGAGCTTGCCGCTATGCCGACAGCAGTGTCGGGCGAGAAGGCCGTGGACGATGCCAATCTACGTCTGGGCCTCGGCGGCGCGGAAGCGCCTGCTGCAGGTGGTGCCTACGCTCCAGTAGGTGATGCATCGGAGGTTGGAGCGACAGAAGATCGTTCTATCCGCTACGCTGGCAACAGGACGTTCATCTGTACACCTGACCAGTGCACAGACACGGCATATGTTCCGGACACCATGCCGCTGACCGACGTTCCGTTCCTCTCAGACGCCTATTACGACCTCCTCGCAACCGAACCTGCTCTCGCCAGGGCGTTCTCGCTGTCGACCAATACGATCGTGGTTGGCACAGACGGGATCGCTTACCGTTTCCTGCTTTCGGAGTCTGCTGACGAGCCACGCGAACCCGCACCCACCACCACGCCGCCGGTTGCCGCAGTCTCCCCCTCATCTGGAGAGACACCGCAGGCAGGCCTGGACACGCCCTTGCCCATCACCGAAACGCCTACGCCCAACCAAGAAGCGGCACCGACCTCCGGTCAGCGCACCTGCGCTGCACCGTTACTCGCGCTGACGCCGCTTGCCGCCCTCGCATTGAAGCGACGAGGCCGTCTCTCGTAGGCAAGGCGATAGGGTGGTCCAGATGGCCGCCCACGAGTCGTGCCGGCTTCCGCCGATCCGGCACCACCACGCATCTCCATCCAACGGCGTAGACCTTGCAGAATGTGGTATACTCTGAGTCAGATGCCTTCTTCGGGGCAGGGTGAAGCGTCACAGTGATGCCAATCCCGACCGGCGGTAAGCGAGCGTTGATGACTCGCAAGCCCGCGAGCGAGGGAGTTCCCTCGTAGATCCGGTGCAATGCCGGAGCCGACGGTATAGTCCGGATGAGAGAAGGAGCGCACATTGCTGTGCAGACACGCCCCGGGGGACATAGGACCTCGGGGCGTTGTTGTTGGTTGGGAAAAGTGATTGGGCGATGGAACAAGACAGAGCTGACACGATGTCGCAACCATACCGGACTGGCAACCGCAGCCTGCTTCAGGAGGCGCGCAAGGCACCCATGATTCTCTTGCCTCTGGGCCTCACGTACCTTCTCTGGCAGGTTGCGATCGCGATGACCGCAGACAGTGCGCGCCACTTCCTGGTTCCTACTCCGGGTGCTGTCGCCACGGAGCTCATACGTCTGCTTCGCGATGGTACTATCGCCCGTCACGCCGGTACAACGCTCCTGGAAATGACCCTGGGCCTGGGCCTG
>JAKJAE010000282.1 GCA_022707665.1 Chloroflexota bacterium | reverse complement strand
CTTGAACTTCCACCAGACCAGGCTCCAGTACGCCTGGCTCAATTCGCCCGCCTTGCTGCTGGTCTCGACCGCCTGTACGACTTCAGGTTCTTGCTCTGCCATGGTTATCATCCTCCTTTGTCAGTCCAGGCGGATGCGCGGGTCAAGCGCAGCCAGCGTCAGGTCACCGACCAGCGTGCCGATCATCGTCATCAGGACGATGAACACGAGGATTGTGCCGGCCAGGAACATGTCCTGCACCTGCAGAGCTTGCACGAAGAGCGGCCCCACGGTGGGTAAGTTGAGCACCGTCCCGACCAGCGCATCACCCGCAACGACACCGGGCAAATAGTCCGCTGTCAAGATGACGACGAGCGGGTTGATGGCTACCCGGACTGCGTGTTTCCAGGTCACGGAACTGTTCTTGAGCCCGCGGGCGCGCGCTGCCTCGACGAAGGGTTGCCCCAGCGTCTCCAGAAGGTTGCCACGCATCAGGCGAATGAGCCCTGCCGTACCGGTGACTGCGCTGATCAGCGCCGGGATCCACAGGTGCTTGAGCAGGTCCACGACCCGGGGCCAACTCCACGGTGCATCGACGAACTCGCGTGAGAAGAGCCCACCTACCTCGACCTTTAGCACCATCATCGCGAAGAACAGAATGAGGAGTGCCAGCAGGAATCCTGGCATCCCCAGCCCGATGAAGGCCAGCGTCGTGATCACCTGGTCCCCTAGCGAATACTGGTGCGTGGCCGAGTAGACTCCAATAGGAATCGCCAGGCACCAGATGATCAGGATACTGGCCAGGGCCAGAATCACCGACATCGTGATCCGTTGCCCGATGATCTCCTTGACGGGTCGCTCAAACTGAAAAGACTCGCCGAAGTCGCCCTTGGCAAAGTTGCTGATCCAGTTCCAGTATCGGACCATGAGCGGCTGATCAAGCTTATAGCGCGCGCGGTATTCGTCGATACGTTGCGCCGCACTCCGATCGCCGCGTGCTTGTAGTTGCTGAAGTTTCTGGGTCAGGAAGTCGCCTGGTGGCAACTCGATGATGAGGAAGCTGACAAAGGAGACCAGCACGACCATGATCGCCATATACATGATTCGTCGTGCGATGTACGATAGCACGGTTCCCTCCTTTTGATCCCTGCGGGTCGCCTAGCTAAAGCTTTCGGCCCTTGGCGGGTGTGCTGCTACAGGCGAGCTTCTCGCTATGGCCGGACGGTGGCGGGCAGGCATCTGCCCACCCGCCACCTGTCGAGAGCGGGGTTACTTATCCATCCACCACTGCTCAGGATGGCCGTTGCCAGGCGTGCCAGGCGCCCAGGGCCCGGTCACACCAAACTCAAGGATGTTGCGCATGTAGTTCTTCGCAACCACAGGCATAGCCTGATCGCCGGTCGCACCGAGGATGAAGGGGCCTTGCTCGATGTAGACCTCCACGGCCTCCCAGATCAGCTCATGGCGCTTCTGCTCATCGGGCTCAGCCAGTCCCTTGCGGTAGATCTCCTGCAAGCGATAGGCCGGGCTGCCGGGCTCGGGTTCCCATCCTTGCTCACCACCGGATGAGTACCATGCGCCCTGGCGCGGGAATGCGCGTGTCCCTTCACCCACACCGCGTAGCGGGAAGATCCAGTCGGGATAGGTCCACAGGTCCAACTCAGAGACATGGGCCGTCTTGAGCATGTAGAGACCATAGTCGCCGCGGATCCCCTCTTCCGGCGTGCCGTGCACGTTGTTGATCAACACCTGGACGCCCACGTCCTTCAGGTTCTCCTTGTAAACATCCAGGAACGGCGTGTTCAGCAGGATGTTGCCCCAGTTGGTCAGATCGATCACCAGAGTGAAGTCCGTCCCACTGGGGAGATCTCGCCACCCATCACCGTTGGCATCGACGAACCCTGCCTTGTCGAAGTGCTCCATGGCCAGTTCCGGATCGTACTCGACATAGGCATTCGCCCACTTGTTGAACACCTCCTGGCCCTCGGGGCTTGCGAAGTGCCACGACTGCGGGCTGATCGTCATGTTCTTGATATCACCGATGCCCTCCCAGACCACGTCGAGGACGCGCTGGCGGTTCATTGCATGCGACAGGCCGATGCGGAAGTCCTGGTTGCGCAGAAGCTCGCGAATCTCCTTGGATTCGGCTGACTCGGCGGCTGCATCGTACTCCTGCATATCGCTGTAGTCCTGGTTGATCATGAGCCCGGGCCAGGCCCCCGCACCATTGAACCATCCGGGGACGATGCGGAAGTCACCAGCCTCTGCGTTCTCGTTAAGCAGCGGGATCTGCGTGGGATCCTCTACACCGCGGAACGTGGCGTCGTAACGACCCTGAGCGACCTGTAGCGTGCGGACCTCTGCGTCCGCTACGAGCTCAACGCGCAGGTTGTCGATGTAGGGGAGCTGGTTCCCTTCGGTATCAACCTTCCAGTAGTAGGGGTTGCGCTCGAAGAGCCAGGACTCTCCCGGCGTGTACTCCTTGAGGCACCACGCAAACAGGCAGGGATAGCCTGGTGTCTCGGTGTACCGGTTCATCAGGTCCAGCTCAGCGTAGCCCTCATCGCCCTCCTTGCCCTCATAGTCAGGATGGTACTGCTTCAGGAAGTGCGCCGGCGTCATCAGCGGCTCCCACTCCCAGAAGCCCTGGGCCAGGATATAGGGCATGATGTAGTTGGGCTTGTCGTACTTCAACACCCAGGTGTAGTCATCGGGGAACTCCATCGTGATGGGGGTGCCATCGGAGTTGCGAGCATACCATGGGACGTTGCGGGTCTTGAAGTTCTCGTTCTTTGCCAGGTCCTCCCACCAGAATCGCAGGTCTTCCGTGGTCCAGGGCTCGCCATCGGACCACTTCAGGCCCTCGCGGAAGTGGAAGGTGATCGTTTTGTCGCCGTCGCTGTACTCGGGCATCTCGGTGATCAGGCCGGGCTCGTAGCCGGTTAGATCGGGCTTCCAACGGACGGGCGGATCGTAGAGCCACATCTTGATGTTGCCCATGTCAGCGCCAGTCGCGACAGCGTTCATCGTGCCGCCGTACTTGCCGATGGAGTCGACAACCTCGATGACCTGATACTCCGAGGGGAGGCGCTCCTCCACAGGCGGCAGTGTGCCGGCCTTCACCATGTCGGCCAACATCGGCGCCTCGCCGAACTCACTGACTTCGACTTCCTTGGTGGGTTCCTCTTCTACCTCCTCGCCAACGGGTGGCGCGGTGGTGGGTTCCGCGGTGCCTCCACAGGCCGTGGCGAGAAGTGAAAAGACCATCATCAGGCTCAACGCCAGAAGCAGATGCTTCTTCATCTCTATACTCCTCCTTGTTTGCAGAAACATGATCGAATACCTTGGGACATCTTACGGGCTATCGGCTCCAGATCTCACCTCCTCTCCAGTATTCACAGGCCACGGAGTCGCATGTCGAGTGGTTGCTTCGTATAGACCCTGGCCTCAGACTACCTTGCTAACATGTAACGTAGCGTGTGCTCCGTTTGCTGTAAGGTGGGTGCCACTTCTGCACCATGCCACAGAAGACGCTCGAACATATCCTGTAGCAGATACGAGAGACGGATATAGCCTACGTGTTTGGGCCGCGGCCTTGCATAGGCCAACATTGGGATGATCATCGAGAGCCAACTGTGCTTGGGTCCTGCTAGCCGTCGGTTCACATCAGCGTAAGACGAGATCTGCAGGTTATCTTCACAGAATCGTTGTGCCACCGCCGGCTCTGCCAGGAGCTTGAGTAGCTCGAGGCCCAAGTCCTGATGCCCAGACTGCCTGAAGATAACCCAGCTTGTGCCACCCAATGATCCGACCAGCGGGGTATCGGCCTCAGGCCGCGGAAGGAAGCCGAACCCCAGGTTGCGCGTGGCATCGTCCTCCTCGTACCAGTCCACCTCATCCCGGATGCGTGGCCACTCATACGATCCGCCCAGGGCCATCGGGGCATCTCCCAACGCAAAGTGACGCGCCAGATCCCACCAACTGGCGTCGTAGATGCCCTGCGGGAGGTAGGCGCGCCGTTCGACCGCAATCGACTGCAGGAAGGTCAGCGCTCGCTGCGTCGCCGAGCTGTTCAGCGCGATCTCGCCCTGCTCGGTGACCACATCGGCACCGCACATCCACAGGAATGCGATCAGCAGGTTGACGGTTGCTTCACCGGGTGCAGCCGATACCGGCATCACAAGCGGGCACTGATAGCCGTATCGTGCTCGACAGGCGTCCTGCGCAAAGTGGTCCAGTGTTCCCAGCCACTCGTCCCAGGTCTGAGGTGGGCGGATTCCCTCGGCATCGAACCAGTCGCGCCGGTACCATAGGCCCGTGATATCGGCCTGGACTGGCACGCCGTAGAGCAATTCGTCGAAGGTGTTGTTGTACTTGACCTGAGGTTCAAGGTTTGTGGCAACGGTTTCCGCCCATACGGCATCCAACGATGGCATGGGCGTCAGGTAGCCGTCGCCGGCGTAGTGGGCGATCCATACGTAGTCAAGGGGAACTATGTCGGGTGCTTCGCCCTGGATG
>JAKJAE010000281.1:3951-4497 GCA_022707665.1 Chloroflexota bacterium | reverse complement strand
GTTTGCCGTTAAGACGTCGTACGTGCTCCGAACCCGAGTAGGGATTCAGCGCGACACTTGTATGTTCCATATCGGCCGTACGCACGAGGTCGCGCATGAAGCCCGAGGGGGGCAGTTGAAAGAACTCGTTGTAAAGCCCGATCTTGATCCCCTCTCTACGCAACGACCGGAAGAGATCCTTCCAGTAACGCTCACCGAGTGCCGCAAGATCATAGGAGAAACAGACTTGGATCACGTCGCGCTCAACAAGGTGCTTGATCTGGCTCACGATCGTCTCGACAGGGACCGGCACCACACCATTGCGTCCCGCAATGGCCCTGTGGGCGCTCTTGGCGCCACCACAATACGAGCACTCGAAGTCACAACCACGCGCCGTCGTGATCCATCGACCCCGGTATTTCGACATATCCTTGCCCTGGCGCGCATCCTCGGCCAGTTGCATGTCGATCACCAGGTATTCGTGCACGAAGTAGTCGTCCTGGTGATCCAACCAATCCAGGTCGATGAAGTTGTACTTGGCGAAGTCCTCTGGCGCTGCGCAGTACG
>JAKJAE010000281.1:0-3941 GCA_022707665.1 Chloroflexota bacterium | reverse complement strand
GGTTCTCCACCACCTGCCCACCACGCCGATATGTGAGATTGGGCACGTGCGCCAGATCCGGACGATGACCGGCCTGATCCCCGGCGAGCAGCGCTTTAGCCAACGCCAGAAGCGGCACCTCGGCATCGCCACGAAGCACAAAGTCCACGGCTGGATAGTCGCGAATAATCTCCGAGGCGAAGGCCGACGCCGTTAACCCACCCACAACCACCCAGACGTCGGGCAGCACCCGCTTCACGAACTCGGCGACGTTGATCGCACCGTAACTATGCTCATACCAGTGCAAATCGATCAATACCATTTTCGCCTGCTGATTGCTGGAGAGCCAGTCAGCAAGGCTGAAATCAAGATCGATGCGCTTTTCCATTGGGAAATTGATGCCCCTGACCGGAATCCCGTTATCCTGAAGCAAATTCATCAGCGCCGGAACGCCCATCGGAATCAGCCCGTAGGGACGACCAAACCTCCGGCGCACTGGAGTGTCGTAAAGATCCACAGCCTGTTTGGCGGGGTGGATGTACAGAGCAAGCGGTTGCTGACTGGCTGCAACACCTTCGGTCACAATATCCTCCTGTGCTATGAGATCATCCGCTACCGGCCCCCCGGGCCACACAACGGGGCCCGGCAAGGGAGAGTCACCAACTCGGCGGTATCGGCCACCAACAGGTTTCGTGGTTACGCTGCGCCGCGTCCCAGGCATCGGCCATCGCCACCAATGAGCGCGCACTGCTGTCCTCAAGCGCAAACCCTCGATGTAGTTCGGTCCGCGCCTGCGGGCTGCCCATCTGCGTATCGCGGCAGTACGCATACCAATCGTCGAAACCTTGCATCGTCACCGTAATCCCGTACTTCTCAGGGTGCACCGCCATGGGCGACAGCGGATCGAGGGTATGACACGAGTTCATGATGCGTATCCGCGACGCCGGGTACAGCGCACAGAGCTGCTCAGCCAGTGCAATGGACTCCTGGAGCGTGTCCATCGTCTCTCCTGGCAGATTCAGGGAGAAGTATACCAGTGCGAAGATATCGTACACGTTGAGACTGTCAAGAATGTTGACCAGTTCACCATTTGTGAAGATCTTGCCGTTCAGCCGGCGCGCTCGTTCATTGCCCGATAGCGGACTGAAGGCAAGGCACGAGTGCTCCAGGTCAACGACCTGGGCAAAGCGCTTCACGAAAGTTGGCGTCGGAAGCTGAAAACACTCGTTGTACAGTCCAATCTTGATCTCCCGTTGCCTCATCAGCGAGAAGAAACTGCGCCAATAGCCATCGCCCAGTTCGGCGATATCGTAGGATAGCGAAGCCTGGACAACACCCGCCTCCGACAGGCGTGCGAGCTCATCCACCACAGCCTCTGGCGAGCGGGGTACGATGCCTTCGCGCGTGGAGAGCACCCGATGGGCACTCATGCACCCGCCGCAATATGAGCACTCGTACTTGCACCCGCGCGCCGTCGCGACCCAGCGACCCATAAAGGGGGTCGTTGCCAGGGCCGCGCGCGCTTTGGGGAGATCGGTCACCAGATACTCGTGGACGAAGTACTCGTTGTAGTGGTCCAGAAAGGCCAGGTCCACATAGTCGAGAGCATCAAGGTCCCCGGTGGCCGCACAATAACCGATAGGGTTCAGGACGATCTCGCCGTTACCGCGGTAGGCCAGATTCGGGATATCGGATAGCTCAGGCGCCTGGCCCTGTCCAAGACCCAGGCAACGTTGGACAAGCGTGAGCAAAGGCTGCTCGGCATCTCCCCGGATGACGAAGTCCACCGAGGCGAATCGTTCCAGAATCTCGCGAGCGAAGCCCGAAGCCGTTAAGCCCCCCAGAACAACCCAGGCATCCGGTAGTATCTCCTTGACCACATTCGCCACGCTAATCGCGCCATAGGTGTGCTCATACCAATGCATATCCACGAGAACCAAGCGCGCCTGTGTTTGCGTGCGAAGCCATCTACGCAGATCGAAGCGCTGGCTCAGCTCACGCTCCAGAGGGTAATTCAGCCCACGCACCCCGATCCCGGCATCCCGCAAGACATTCACCAATGCCGGGATCCCCAGAGGGATCAACCCATAGGGACGCCCGATCTGCGCATCGCGTGCTTTTTGTGCCTCGACCAGGAAATCGACATCCTGCTTCGTCGGGTGAATGTAGAGCACATCGGCCAAGGATTGCGGCTGTTCCGACGGCCTTAGCCGTTCCGACGGCCGTTGCCCATGGCAGTGCTTGTATTTCTTACCGCTGCCGCACGGGCAAGGATCGTTCCGTCCAACGCGCTTCTCCACCAACATCCCACCCCCTATCTCATCCCTAACACACAGGACACTGCAAGGTGCCGGAGCACCCTGCAGTGTCCCTGGATCTCAAAGCATCGCGAACCGAGAATCCTGCGTAAGGCTCACTGTCCGCGGCCCTACAGCATGCTGCGCCTATGCCTCCGTGAAGACCGTGTTCATGTCCTCACGCGACAGGACCGGATTATCCTTGTACATGTAGCAGGCCACCGCTCGGTCGCGGTCCAGCAGGTACATCTCAGGCGGCCTCGTGTCGCAAATATCCATCCTGTAGGGACAACGCGGCGCGAACTTGCACCCCGTGATCGCCTTGAATGCCACCTGGCTCTTCTGGATCATATCCTCTGCACCACCCCACACCAGGTCAGGGTCGGGCCAGGGGATCGAAGAAACCAGGAGCTTGGTATACGGATGCTTGGGATCACGGATGACCATATCTACATTGCCCACTTCCATGACCGATCCACGGTAGAGGATGATGATGTAGTCGCTAATGTGGTACGCCGTCGTCAGGTCATGGGTGATGTAGAGGATCGGGACGCCATATTCCTGGTTCAGCCCACGCAGTGCTTTCAGGATCGTCGAGCGCAGCGAGGCATCCACCATCGACACGGGCTCATCCGTGATGAGCAGTTTGGGCTTCAGCAGCAAGGCACGCGCAACTGCGATGCGCTGGCGCTGACCACCGCTCAACTGGTGAGGATAGCGTCCCAGCGTCTCCTCAGGACGCAGGCCGACACGCTGGAGCGCCTCCTCCATCAACTCGCGGGCTTCTGTCTTGGACCGCGCCAGCTTGAAGTTCTTGATGGGAATACTCAGCAGGTTGTCGACCACGTAGAACGGGTTATAGACTGCGAACGGATCCTGGAAAACAGCCTGGACCTCGCGCCGGAACTGAAACAGGTCTGACCCCTTCAAATCATACAGTGGCCTGCCCCGAAACAGCACCTCCCCCATCGTCGGTCCATAAAAGCCCAGAAGCAACATCCCCATTGAGGTTTTGCCGCTCCCACTCTCACCCGCAACCGTAATGATCTTGGGAAAGTCCTCATCGAGTGCCAGCGTCATGTCCTCCAGCGCAATCGTCTGCTCACTCTTCTTGCCGAAGATCTTGGTGACATTCTTTAGTTGAAGCAAAGGTGTGGTCATGTCTTTCCCCTTCCGGTATCGTACCGGCCCTATGCCGTATGCAGGTGGCACGCTACCCACCGGCCGGTCTCGACCTCGACAAACTCCGGCGTCTTCGCCGAACAGAGATCCCAGGCCTTCGGGCAGCGGGTGTGGAACACACACCCCTCCGGTGGATTGAGCAGCGACGGCGTGATCCCCGGAATTCCACTGAACACACCTTTGTTCGCGAGCACCGGCAGGCTCTCGATAAGCAACTGCGTATACGGATGGAGCGGCTTCCGGAACATATCGTACGTGTTCCCGATCTCCATCATCCGCCCCGCATACATCACCGCCAAGCGTGACACTGTCTGCGCCATCAATCCCATATCATGACCGATCAAGATGAGCGACAGCCCCAGGCGTTCCTGCAGCCGGTTGATCGTCTCCATCACCTGGCGCTGAATAACCACGTCGAGCGCACTCGTCGGCTCATCGGCGATGATCAGATCGGGCTCCATCGAGATCGATTGTGCCACCGTC
>JAKJAE010000280.1:4151-4506 GCA_022707665.1 Chloroflexota bacterium | reverse complement strand
GCGAGGCATAGATAGCCGTAGTCAGTCCAGCCGGTCCTCCGCCGACAACGACGACATCATACAGTCCACCGGTGATCTCCTGGTCACCCGTACCCTCAGTGATCTTGAAGTCGAACATTTCCTCTACCTCCCCTGATTTGTCCAAGGTTAGCTCTCTCATTCTACTCGCACCCGCGTGCTTGGCGAATGCGTAAGTCTCGGGTGCTAGGTTTAGCTTTGTTGCAGTCAGGCCCGGCGTCTTGCCGGGCCTGAAGGGTTTGGAGCTATACGCCCGCCGTGAAAACGCTACGCCACTGCCCGACGCATCGCGTCGATGACCATGTTGGCCGGAGCAGCCCCCTCGACGCGCTCTTTG
>JAKJAE010000280.1:0-4141 GCA_022707665.1 Chloroflexota bacterium | reverse complement strand
AGAGGCACACCCATCACCTCGAACTTGTCCGCCAGGTCAGCAAACTCCGCCGACTCAACGATATTGGCATTGACATGATCGCTGTAGACGGCCATCTCGATTGCCAACACTGCAGCGCGAGGGCAGTATGGACACGTTGGCGTCACGAAGACCTGGTAATCAACGGGCTCCTTCAGCCCGTCCAGGTACGTCTTGGCAGAGCTGTCCAGGTGAGCATGTCCGTGTCCGGCAGAGTGGATGCCATGGAGCAGGGTCGAGAACTCGTAGCCTGACGGAATGCCGTAGAACCGGATACCATAGTCGCGCTCGCCGAGAATAGCAATGACTGGCGCACGTTGGACTCCAAGCTCACGGGCCTTCTGGCCATCTCGATGGATTTCGTACGTTTCAACGCTGACGAGATCGGAGGTGTCGGCGACCTCCGTGATCAACTGGACGATCTCAGTGCAATAATCGCAATGTTCGTCATCAGTAAACGCAACCAACCGTACCGCAGAGGGCAGGTCGGCCAGCATGTCCTTGACACGCTTGGTGGTGTCTGCATCCAAGAGGGCCATAGCTTATCTCCTTCGTTATCAAATGACCTGGTAGCCGCGACCTAATTTAGTAAGGTCTCGTCTACCTAACTAATATAGCACGGTCCTTTGCCACGTCAACGGCCTGGGCCATAGCGCAGGGTGATCTAATATAACTCTAACACACAGTCTTGTCTCGGTGGGGCTTTCGCGTACACTTGGGACTCTATGGTCGATCTAGTCTTCCTCCACGCACCGAGCGTCTACGACTTTCGTGAACGCGCGACGCTTTGGGGTCCGATCTCCGATCTGGTGCCGTCAACCCCAGTTTTCGATATGTATCCGCTTGGTTTCGCCACGATGCTCGCGCACCTGGAGTCGGCTGGGTTTGACGTACGCATTGCTAATCTGGCAGCGCGGATGGTGCGGTCCGAGCGCTTTAATCCGGACCATTTCATTGCTGGATTAGCCTCGAGGGCTTTCGGCATCGACCTGCATTGGTTGCCCCACGCGCACGGAGCCCTTGCGCTGGCCGAGCGGCTTCGTGTCCACCACCCGACGACGCCCATCATTTTGGGGGGCTACTCAGCAACCTATTTCCACCAGGAGCTCATACAGTATCCCTATGTGGATTATGTGCTACGGGGCGATTCGACCGAGGAACCGCTGGAGCGACTGATGGAACACATCGTGGCTGGAACTGAGCCCACGGATGTTCCCAATTTGACGTGGAAGAGCAGCAGTGGCGACGCGCACGTCAACCCGATCACCTACGTGCCCGAAGATCTGGATCATCTGACGCTCGACTATCACCCGATGGTCAGATCGGTCGTTCGGCGCATAGACCTGGCCAATGTGGCTCCTTTCAGTCACTGGCTGGAGTACCCGATCATGGCCTCGTTGACGGTGAAGGGGTGCACCCAGAACTGCACGATCTGTGGCGGATCGGCCTTTGCAGGACGTCTCATGACGGGTCGCGAGAGACCCGCGTACCGGTCGCCCGAACTGCTGGCTGCCGACGTTCGCCGTATGGGGCGTCTGAGCCGTGCTCCTGTGTTTCTGTTGGGTGATCTGCGGCAGCCGGGTATCGAGTACGCGCGCCGCTTTTTTCGTGCGGTACAGGGGTATGACGGACCTGTGATCGTGGAGTTCTTCAAGCCAGTCGAGCCCGCCTATGCGGAAGAACTGGCTGCGGCTCTGCCGAACTTCATCGTGGAGTTCTCGCCGGAGTCGCACGACGCGGAGGTCCGGCGCGCGTCAGGAAAACCCTATACCACGGAGGGGATCGAGCAGACTATCGCTGCTTGCCTTGCAGCGGGCGCCAGACGCTTCGACCTCTTCTTCATGATCGGACTGTCGCAACAGACGGCTAGCTCGGCATTGGAGACTGTGGACTACTGCCGTGAGCTCCTGGCGCATTTTGACGATGGGCGGCTGGTCCCTTTTACCTCGCCGCTGGCGCCCTTTCTGGATCCGGGCAGCCGGGCTTACGAGCAGTCCGAACGCTATGGCTACATTCGGCACGCAACCACGCTCGAGGATCACCGCCGGCTGTTGCTGCAGCCGTCGTGGAAGCACATCCTCTCCTACGAGACACGGTGGATGGATCGGGCCACCCTGGCTGATGTGACCTATGAGGCCGGCTTCCGACTGAACCGCCTGAAGCGCGAAGTGGGGCTTGTGAGCGCCGAGAGAGCTCAGGAGACCGAACAGCGGATCGCGGAGGCGCGTGCACTGCTGCAGGAGATTGACCGTCTGCTGGCAACGAGCGATTCGGCGACGATGGATCAGGCGCTTAAGAGACTTAAGTCGCGCATTGACAGGGCAAACACGTCCACGGTCTGCGACAAATCGGAGCTCGATGTAGACACGGGACTGGTACCCTTCAGGCTAATCAACCTGTTGCGCGTCGGACTGGGCCTGGAAGCCTAGCACTTGCACGGACGGGCACAAGCAGCCCCCAAGCTCATAGCCGGGTCGCAGGTCTGGGCGATGCAGCAGACCATAGCGTGGACCTGTAAGTGCCCGAACCTATCCGGCACGCCAGAAGGCTGCGTGGAGCTCTGGGCAAGTTGTGAGCTGGCGCTTCGAGACCTATAATCGGCCTGTCGTGAGTTCGCACCGTCTGACGCTTCTATGGGCAGGAGGGGATATGGAGATCTACCGCGTCAAGCCAGGGTCCCGCGTGGACCTGGATACATGTGATACTCGTGACACCAGCGGTTTCGATGGCGATAAGTCCGAAGGCAAGAAGGAGCTGAAGAAGCTCACTGCGCGGTTGGAGGAACTGCAGGAGCTGCTCTATGCAGAAGGCAAGCAGAAGCTGCTGATCATACTGCAGGCTATGGATACCGGTGGGAAGGATGGGGTCATCCGCCACGTCTTCGACGGCGTCAACCCTCAAGGCGTGAAAGTGGCCAATTTCAAAGTCCCGACGGCGGAGGAACTGTCCCACGATTACCTCTGGCGGGTCCATAAGCAGACGCCAGGTCGTGGCGAGATCGTGATCTTCAACCGCAGCCATTATGAGGATGTTCTCGTTGTGCGTGTGCACAACCTTGTTCCTCCAGAAGTCTGGCAGCGGCGATATGATCATATCAATGCGTTCGAACAACTGCTGGCTGAAGAGGGAACCACGATTCTGAAGTTCTTCCTGCATATCAGCAAAGACGAGCAGCGGGAGCGCCTGGAGTCTCGCCGGGATGAACCCCACAAGCAGTGGAAGTTCAACGTTGGCGACCTCAAAGAACGCAAGCTTTGGGGAGACTACACGGCAGCCTATGAGGATGCGCTCAGCAAGACCAGCACAGAGTGGGCGCCTTGGTACGTCGTGCCGGCGGATCGGAAGTGGTACAGGAATCTGGTGATTGGAACTACCCTGGTCGAGACGCTGGAGCGTTTTGATATGCGTTATCCTCCAGCTGCTGAGAACCTTGACGAAGTTGTCGTCGAGTAGTCGGGTTCTGGTAGCCGGAGAGCTGGATATCACAAAGGAGTCATGGTGATGAAAGACCGAAGCCTGCTGATGATCCCCGGCCCCATTGAGTTCGAGCCGGCCGTGCTTGCTGCGCTTGGGGCCCCGACGCTCAGCCACGTCGCCCCGGAGTTCATCGATGTGTTTGGGCAAGCCCTTGGGCGGCTCCGTGAGGTGTTCCTGGCGCCTGAGGGGCAACCCTTTGTTGTGGCCGGCTCTGGGACCCTAGCGATGGATCTTGCTGGGGCTAACCTGGTGGAGCCCGGCGATCGGGCACTGGTCGTCAACACCGGATACTTTAGCGACCGGTATGGCGATCTTCTGAGCCGGTATGGCGCGGAGGTCACGTACGTACGCGCTCCGATTGGGGGGCGACCTTCGTTGGATGAAGTCGATGCTGCGCTAGAAGCAGGCGACTACAAGCTGATGACGGTCACCCACGTGGATACGTCGACGGGGGTGGTGGCGGACGTGCAGGGACTGGCAGCGGTTGCTCGCGCGCACGATGTTCTGCTCGTTGCCGATGGGGTCTGCGCTGTCGCCGGTGAGGTCTTGCGCATGGACGCTTGGGGCGTCGATGTGGCCTTAACAGCATCCCAGAAAGCCATGGGTACCCCACCAGGTCTGGCCCTCCTGGTTGCTGGCCCACGAG
>JAKJAE010000027.1:8327-16014 GCA_022707665.1 Chloroflexota bacterium | reverse complement strand
CCGCCGTGATATACACGATCGGTATGGCAGCAGGGTTTGGCATCGCGGGAGCCGCGTTTCTGTGGATTTCCGGACGTCTGGTGAGGCCCACGTGCTTTGAACGCAAGCTGGCGATCTTCATTGGGGTCACCCTGGCAATCGCTCTTGCGATCAGCGCGATCGCCGTTCGTATCAGCCACTGAGGAGAGGTCGAAGCTATTCACCCGTGAGCGTCTGGAGCATTGCGAGGATATGTCGCTCGCGCCCTATGGCTTTCGGAGCCGTGATTCGCGTGGGCGCGCCTTCCAGGAAGAAGAAGCGCTCTACCGCACCTGCTTTCAGCGCGATCGCGACAGAATCCTACACAAGCATGGTGCGCCATCGACCCGTTCGCAGGCTGTTAGGGCTACTGATCGACGACGTCGTAAAGCTGAGCGCATCATCACAGCGCTGTTCGAGGCCTACGTCGAGGAGCCACGACAGCTCCCCTACGAAGAACAGGCCAAACTCGCTTGCCGGTCCCTTCACCGTGTCGTGTGCGATTACATCGCAGGAATGACCGACCGCTTTGCACTCCAGGAGTATGCCAAGCTGTTCGATCCACTGGAACAGGTGTAACGGCGAGACGGGAGAAGCAGGAGACGGAGATGCGCAGAGACGGAGAGCGGATGGGCTAGAGGGCGTCGCCGAGGAGGATGCCGAGGAGGCCCAGGATTACACCCAGATGAAGGAGCAGATCCGTCTCGGCAAGCCAACTCACCGCTGGCCAGGACGGAAGCAAGCGGACGATCAGATTGAGCAACACCAAACCTATGCCTGCCAGCACAGGAAGTCCCTTCCGCTGGGCAAGGTAGTCGCCAATCGCCTGCAACCATTTCGTGATACGCATTGCACACTTCCCAGACCCGATTCTAGCACAGCGATGGGGGCGAGCAACTTCGGTGTGGGGTTGCATTCCGGGGTGATATCGATTAAAATATATACGTATGTTTAATAAGAAGAATATAGGAGGGAACGATGGTCGAGGTAGGGGAGCAAGCACCGCAGTTCGAACTGACATCTGACAAAGGCGAGACAGTCAAGTTGTCCGACTTCCTGGGACGCAAGGTCGTCCTGTATTTCTACCCCAAGGCCGACACCCCCGGCTGCACAACACAAGCATGCGCGCTCCGGGATGTCTATCCCCAGATCGAGGCGCAGGATGCCGTCGTCATTGGTGTGAGTCCCGATGAGCCGAAGGCACTTGCCAAGTTCAGGGAGAAGTACAACCTGCCGTTCATCCTCCTCTCCGACCCTGGCCATGCCGTGGCGGAAGCCTACGGCGCATGGGGCGAAAAGACGATGCACGGCAAGAAGTACGAGGGCCTGATCCGCAGCCACTTCGGCATCGACGCGGACGGGCGCTTGAGCGAGGCCCAGATTAAGGTCAAGCCGCTGTCCACAGCGGACCTGGCACTCAAGCTGATTACTCTATAGCCAGGCTGGGATCATGGTGACGATAGAACTTGTCGGCCACGGGATACCCAAGAGATCAAAAAGCCACTCCCAGAAGGATAGGGGTGCAAACCAGAGGTAGATCCCGAGCGCAACACAAAGGCAGATCAGGACGACCAGGACACCGATCACGATATAGAGCCCCTGCGGGCGGCGACTCGGTGACGCAGCAGGGCCGGCTTGCTGCGCCACAGGGATTTGTGGTGCAGCGTAAGCCGGCTGTGCCGGATAGGGCGGAACGTACGGATCGACCTCAGGAGCGGCATAGGCCGGCATCGGAGGCGCAGCGACATCGAAGTCGAAAGCCTGGCCCGTTCCCTCAGTGGCCCCTCCGGCCATTGGCGATGGCAACACTTCGGTGCCGCTCGACTCCTTTACGACATACTCCATTGTGACGAAGTCGGCGAAACGGATGCGATCGCCCGAAGTAAGCGCATGAGAACCCACCAGGCGCTGATCGTTGACCCACGTCCCGTTGGTACTGCCGATATCCTCGATGGTGGCACCCGTCGGGGTTAACTGGATCTGGGCATGATGGCGTGAGATCTGCACGCTATCGAGCACAATGGCATTGCCTGCTGTTCGACCAACGGTGGAGACCCCACCGCGGAGTTGGTAACGCTGGCCGACATTCGGCCCATCCGTGACGACCAGAGTATGCTCCTTCTGTCTCTGCATCCCTACCTCCCCAATGTGTGGGCCTGCACACCTGGTGTTCAGGCGAGGGCTCACGCCAGTATACCCTGATTGGCAAAGCCAGGACAGGGAGTATACTCGCCGCACGGAGGAGCTATGGCCGAAACCGCCCATCTATCACCCCGTTACCCGATCGTCGATGCCCATGTGGACCTTGCCTATAACGCTGTCGTCCTCGGACGCGATCTGAGCCTGCCCATTGATGTGCTTCGCCAGACCGAACGCCTGGCAGAACCTGCAGATCCCAAGGCAGGAACCCCCACCGTCACGCTCCCGGCGCTCTTGAAGGGACGCGTCGCCGTGGTCGGTGGGAGCCTCTTCGTCGAACCAGGCAAGCGGTCGCATCCCAGGCCGACAGCCACCTACCATACGCCAGAGGAGGCCAATGCCCAGGCAATCCAGCAGCTCGACACCTACCGCCGTCTGGCGGACGAACGCGAGGACGTCGCACTCGTAGACAACGGGGCCGCATTGGACCGCGTGCTTGACAGTTGGGGGACGGACCACCCAGTGCTGGGTATCTTCGTTGTGATGGAGGGGGCAGAACCGATCCTGAACCCGCGAGAGATCACCTGGTGGGTGGAGCGCGGACTACGCGGCATTGCATTGTCCTGGGCGGCAGGAACACGCTATGCCGGCGGTAACGCCAGTCCCGGCCCAATCAGCGATGACGGCTATGCCCTGCTCGACGCGATGGCCGACCACAATCTGCTCCTCGACATCAGCCACCTATGGGAAAAGGCTGTTCACAGTGCACTGGACCGCTATCCCGGCCCGATTGTGGCCACGCACGCCAACCCCAGGGCCTTTGTCGATTCGCCCCGTATGCTAACGGACGACCTCATCCGGCGCGTCGCCGAGCGAGAGGGCGTAGTCGGTGTCGTTGCCTGCAACTCCATGCTCGAGCCCGGGTGGCACCCGGGCCAGCCGCGCGTGCCTCTGATGCGGATGGTCGAGGCGATCGACCACATCTGCCAGATCGTGGGCCACGCCGAGGCCGCCGGGATCGGCTCGGACCTCGACGGAGGGTTCGGGCTGGAGTCGATACCGGCCGAGTTGTCGTCGGCGGCTGACCTGGTCCTTTTCGAAGGCCTCCTGCGCGAATGCGGGTACAGTGAGGAGGACATACGGGGAATCGTCGGCGGGAACTGGCTGCGCGTGATGCGCCATGTACTGGAAGCCTTCTAGCCACCTCGGAGGGCGGCCCGTTCCGACCGGTGCGCCGCACCTTGTCACTTGGGGCAAACGTGGTATCATACCAGTAATCCTGCCGTGTGCGTGAAACCGCAATGGGGTTTTGAGCCAACACCTTACAATAACGGGAACCAGAAGTCTTGGGCGAGGATGCGGTAGCCCTAGGGCAAGGCAGAATCACCCGGCTTGGTGCCCACCTGCGCAAGCAGGGTCAAAGCCAACGGTACACGGCACGGCGGGACCCGCTATTACCTGAAGAACCGCGCTGACATCGGCGCGGTTCTTCTGCGTCCAGGGCCCCTCGCGTGCGATATTATGTCAAGTAGGCTTGACTTTGCCCCTTCCCTATGTTATCCTCAAAAAGATGAGGTTCATCCGACACGCTCCTGAGGCTCGAGGGATCCATGTACTGGGAACGAGTATCCGAACAAATCTACCTTTTCACCAGTGATCGCTACGCCTTGGTCAACTCCGTCGCCGTGGTGACTGACCGCGGCATCATCGCCATCGATGGACTTCCCTTCCCCGATGAAGCCAAGCAGATCGCACGATTCCTGGAAGTGCGCACCGGGGCTGACTTCTACTCACTGATCCTGACCCACCACCACATGGATCACGCCTATGGCCTATTTGCGTTTCCCGAACGGCTCGACGTCATCGGCTCCGAGCTGTGTCGTCAACGCCTGCTGGAGGTCGGTGAAGCTTCGCTTGCCGAGGCGCGCGAATCCGACCCAGCCTTCGAGGAGGTGACTCTCCGCCTGCCCACGATTGCGCTGGAGTCCGGTGAGTTCACCCTCGATGCGGGCAACAAGACGCTCAGGGTGTTCCCGTTACCAGGGCATACGTCCGACAACATCGGGGTGATGATCGAGGAAGACGATGTTCTGATCACAGGTGACGCCGTGATGGCGATCCCGATCATCGCCGATGGGGACTGGGAACAGGAGATCGAGACGCTCGAGCGCATCCGCGAGATGGAGCCTGATACCGTGGTACAGGGACACGGTGAGGTGATCCTGCGGGGCGAGGTCAAGACCGTGATGGATGAGTACATCAACTACCTGCACTGCATCCGCAAGGAAGCCGAGGTCGCCCTCAAGAAAGGGCGCGACCGTAAGGAGATCTGGGACATTCCGCTGGAGCGGTGCGGCCTGGAGCGTGTCCCCCTTGGTATCGCAAGCCACCAGCTTCACGTGGCCAATATTCTGAGCCTCTACGACCGGCTCAAGGCGGAACGGGAGGGGTAGGTCGCACGCTCGATCGTCCATGTCTGCCCTACACGACTGGCTCGACCGTTACCTTCGCGCTCTGGAGCAGGACAACGCTTCGCCCTATACGATCAAGAACTACGGCACGGACATCGCGCAGTTCCTCGATGCCTGCGAGACCCAGGGGATCACGTCGCTCGACGGCTTGACACGCGACGTGGTACGTGGCTACATGGCCGATCTGGACGAAGGCGGCTACGTCCGGGCAAGCATCGCCCGGCGCATCTTTGAGCTGCGGGCTTTCGGCGACTTCCTCGTCCGCCATCACGCCTGGGAACAGAATCTCTTCCGCCGCATCCACGCTCCCCGGCTTGCCGAACGACTGCCCAAGTATCTGACGCCCGAGGAGGTCCGGAAGCTCATCGCCGTGCCCGAGCCGTGCGATGCCAAGGGTCTCCGCGATCGGGCAATCCTGGAGGTGCTCTACGCATCGGGAATGCGCGTGAGCGAACTCGCAGCACTCAACCTTGGGGATCTCGATCTGGACGCAGGTGAGGCCCGCGTTATCGGCAAGGGCAACAAGGAGCGCATCGTGCTCCTTGGGACCCCCGCTGTAGCAGCGGTACGCGCCTACTTCGACCAGGGGCGACCAACCCAATTGGGCAAGACGCCCTCACACGCTGCCTTCCTGAACCGCCAGGGGGGCCGCCTGAGCAGCCGTTCAGTGGACACGCTCGTGCGCACAGCGGGTGTCGCCGCCGGCATCCGGCAGACAGTGACGCCACACCTGCTGCGCCACACCTTCGCTACCCATATGCTCGATGGGGGCGCAGATCTGCGCGTCGTCCAGGAGTTGCTCGGCCACGAGAGTGTTGTCACCACACAGATCTATGCCAGCGTCACGCAACGCCGCGCGCGGGAGATCTATCTGAAGGCGCATCCGCGAGCGGGAACAACATCAGAGGGAGAGAACACTGGCAAGAATAGCGCCGGTGGAGCTCCAGCCTAGACACTGACCGACCATGAAAAGAGGCAGGACCGAGAGTCCTGCCTCTTTGCGTACTTAAGCTTGTCCAGACGGCGGCTAGAGCTCGACCAGGAGCTCGGGTTCCTGGGCGGGCCGAAGCTCAATGCCATCCTCACCGCAATCCACGAGGATCACATCGCCCACGCGGTACTTCCCTGCCAACAGCGCATCCGAGATCGGAGTCTCGATCTCCTGTTGAATCAGGCGCCGGAGTGGGCGCGCCCCATACTCCGTGCTGTACCCCTGCTGGGCAAACCAATCCTGGGCCTCGTCTGTGAGCCGGATGTCATGCCCACTCTCAAGCAGGCGTGTGCGCAGCTTGGCGATCTCGATACCCACAATCTCGCGGATGTCATCGTGGTTGAGCGAGCGGAAGACGACGACCGCGTCGACGCGGTTGAGGAACTCGGGCCGGAAGAGCTTCCGGAGCTGTCCAAGCAGCTTCTGGCGCATGTCCTGGTAAACCCGTCCCTCATTGCTCTCTACCGATTCCAGTGTGAAACCCAACGATCCCTGGCGCAGGACCTCGTCGGCGCCAACATTGGAGGTCATAATCAGGAGCGTGTTGCGGAAGTCAACCTTGCGTCCCCGGGCATCCGAGAGCGTCCCCTCCTCCATCATCTGCAAAAGCATGTTGAAGGTGTCAGGATGGGCCTTCTCGATCTCGTCGAACACGATGATCGAGTAGGGGCGACGGCGAACCGCTTCGGTCAACTGCCCGGCATCATCGTAACCCACATATCCGGGGGGAGCGCCGACCAGGCGGGCTGCGGCGTGACGCTCCTGAAACTCGGACATATCGATCTGCACCAGCGCCTCTTCGGTGCCGAACAAGAAGCGTGCCAATGCCTTGGAAAGCTCAGTTTTGCCAACCCCCGTCGGCCCCAGGAAGATGAACGACCCGATGGGACGATGGGGGTCCTTGAGACCAGCGCGAGCCCGCCGTACAGCCTTAGCCACCGTCTCGATCGCCTCGTCCTGACCGACAATGTGCTCGCGCAACTCACTCTCCATATCGAGCAAGCGACGGGATTCCTCCTCCGCAATCTGCGTCATCGGAATGCCAGTCCACATCGCGATGATCTCGGCTACATCATCGGGTCCGACAGTAAGCCCCTCGTCCTCTTCCTCACGCGACTGACGCAGCGACTCCATGCGGCTCTCAAGGAGGCCTTCCTCCGTCTTGAGTAGAGCCAGCTCATCGCGCTTACCCGCCGCCTTATACTGCGCCTGTCTCAACCGCAGATCCTGGAGTTGCTCGAAAACCTCGCGCAACTGGATCGACAGGGGCGACTTATACATCTTGACCCGCGAAGCTGCCTCATCCATCACATCGATGGCCTTGTCGGGCAGAAAGCGTTCAGGCACATAGCGGGACGAAAGCTGTGTTGCAGCCTGCAGAGCTTCGTCGCTGATCTGCAGCCGATGGTGTTGCTCATAAGCATGCTTGATGCCACGAAGGATCTCGACCGTCTGCTCGGCGGTGGGTTCGTTGACCATCACCGGCTGGAATCGCCTTTCCAGCGCGGCATCTGACTCAATGTGCTTGCGATACTCGTCAAGGGTCGTAGCACCGATGCACTGAAGCTCACCACGCGCAAGGGCCGGCTTGAGGATATTTGCGGCATCGATCGACGAGCCAGCCGAACCCGCTCCGACCAGCATGTGAACCTCGTCGATGAAGACAATTGTGTTGCTGTCCTTGAGCTCATCAAGGACCTTCTTCAGGCGCTCCTCGAACTGGCCACGGTACATTGTGCCCGCGACCAACGACCCGACATCGAGCTGAACCAGGCGCTTTCCAAGGATCGGGCCCGGCACGCCGCCGGAGATGATGCGTTGCGCCAGTCCCTCGACGATCGCGGTCTTACCAACGCCCGGCTCGCCAATCAGGGCAGGGTTATTCTTGGTGCGACGGGCCAAAATCTGGATGACCCGCTCGATCTCCTCCTGCCGGCCGATCACCGGATCCAGACGGCCCTCTCTGGCCATCTCCGTGAGGTCTGCCGATACTTGCTCCAGCACCGACTCCTGAGATCCAGAACGTGGTTCCGAACGCGGGCCACCAGCCGCAGCACGGCGGGGAACC
>JAKJAE010000027.1:0-8235 GCA_022707665.1 Chloroflexota bacterium | reverse complement strand
CAATACGCCGTCGGATCGTCTCCGCAGAGAGTCCGGCCTGCGTCAGGACTGCGATGATGACACCCTCATGCTGGCGCAGTAGCGCCAGCAACAGATGCTGAGTATCGACGATCGGACTTTCGTGACGCTTCGCCTCCTCCAGAGACATCTGTAACAGCATCTCCGTGGAATGGCGAAGCTCTGGCTCCGGGTCCGCAAGGGGCTTCGCACTGGACAACCGGGCAACCGTCTGCAGGGCCTGTTGTGGGCGCAGGCCCATATCGCGCAAGACACGACCCGCTATTCCCTCGCCTTCCAGCATCAGCCCCAGCAGAATGTGCTCCGGGCCAATCGTAGCATGATGCATCCGCTTCGCCTCGATCTGGGCGAAACGTAGCACCTCCTGTGCTGATGGTGTAAACCGCTCGAGCGGGTCAGACATATCTGGCTATATCCTCATTGATCCAGGTTAACGCTATTAAGTGCTGATCAACACAACAGCACAATCGAACTTAACGACCAGCAGAGGCGAAAACAGTCTCGTTGCGACCGGCCCTGGCACCCTCTTCGCTTGGGCACCATCATTATAGCATGGATCAACTCGCGGAGTAGGTATCGAAACGATTAAGGGCACAGGAACGACTTCCTGTGCCCTTAACACTTGTCTGCAGATCGGGACCAGCCCGATAGAGGTACTCAGTCCTGACTAGCGCACGGCTTGCAGGATCAGGCCCACGAACTCCTCCCACTCATCCTCAAAGAGGTGAATGGTGACGCTCTCCAACTCGATGTGATAGATCATCTCATCGGTCTCAGCCTCGTGAGAAGCCCATATGGTGAAGTTGTCAGACTCACCCAGCGTTTGCACGTCCGGCTTCTTATCCATCGTATCCTCCTAGGTGTAAGGTGAAGCATCCAGATGACGTGCCGGAGGCCAGAGTGCCGGCCTCCAGCGCGATCACAGCGGTACGACTAGTTATGCCGGCGCGAGCGACTGCCTCCACCACCGCCACCTCGCCGCCCGCCGCCAGACGGAGGCGCATCCTGAGCCTGAGCCTCTTCCAGGGTCCATCCCTCAAGCACTGCCTGGCGCGAGAGCCGGATCTTACCCTCGTTGATCCCCGTGACCATCACCAGAAGCTCATCGCCCACATTGGCAACGTCAGTCACTTTTTCAACACGGGAGTCCGAAAGCTGCGAGATGTGAACCAATCCATCCGTTCCCGGCATGATCTCCACGAACGCGCCAAAGTCGGCAACCCGTACCACCTTCCCGTTGTACACCTTGCCGAGTTTGGGCGTTTGCATCATCGAGTCAACGTGCGCCAGGGCGCGTTGGGCCCCGTCGCCATCCGGCGCCGCGATGAAAACGGTGCCGTCCTCCTCAACATCGATCTTGACAGCGTACTCGGACTGCAAAGCCCGGATGTTCTTGCCACCGGGGCCGATCAGCGCTCCGATCTTTTCGGGATCGATGTGCGTCGTCAACATCTTGGGCGCAAAACTGGAAAGCACCTCGCGAGGTGCAGCCAGAGCGGACTCGATGACGTCGATGATCTGCTGGCGTGCGACGCGTGCCTGCTCGAGTGCCTCAGTGAGAACCGCGCGGCTCACACCGCGGATCTTGATGTCCATCTGCAACGCCGTGATTCCCTCGCGGGTGCCGGTGACCTTGAAATCCATGTCACCGAGATGATCCTCAATGCCCTGAATGTCGGTGAGCACCCGGTAGCGCTGGCCATCCGACACCAGGCCCATAGCGATGCCACCCACAGGCGCCTTGATCGGAACCCCGGCATCCATCAACGCCAGGGTGCTGGCGCAGGTGGATGCCATCGAGGTGCTACCATTGGAGGACATCACCTCACTGACCACGCGGATTGTATAGGGGAAGACATCCTTCGCGGGAATCACGGGCAGCAACGCTCGCTCTGCCAGGGCCCCATGACCAATCTCACGGCGGCGCGGACCACGCAGCGGGTAGGCCTCACCCGTGGAATAGGGCGGGAAGTTGTAATGGTGGATGTAGCGCTTGGTATCCTCGGGGAAGAGGTCATCCAGTTCCTGCTCCTCGCCTGGCATCCCCAACGTGGCGAGACTCATGACCTGGGTCTCGCCACGGGTGAACAAGCCAGAACCGTGAGGACGCGGGACGAGATGGACCTCGGCGTCAAGCGCGCGCAGCGTGCGCTGATCGCGTCCATCGGGGCGAATACCCTCATTCAGAATCCTCTCACGCACAACCTGCTTCAGAACGGCATCAAAGGCTTCCCCGATCAGGGCCTGGGTCCAGCCATTCTCGACAGCCTCATCGGCAAGCGTCGCCTTCAGCTCCGCCTCGAGGGCGTTCGTCGCATCGATCCGCTCACCCTTCAGCTCCGTGGTCGCCACCAGATGGCGCACACGCTCCAGCATGAGCTCCTGCACCCTGGCGGTCAGAGCCTCGGGCATCGTGAAGTGCGGATAGTCGCTCTTGGGCCGGCCCACTGCAGCCCGCATGTCGAGCTGAATGCGGATCGCTTCCTGGATCGCTTGATGCGCCAACTCCATCGCATCAAGCATCAGCTCCTCGCTGATGACGCTGGCCCCGGCCTCGACCATGATGATGGCATCGGCACTGCCGGCCACGACAAGGTCGAGCGTACTCTGTTCCATCTGCGGAATCGTGGGGTTGACCACGAAGGCGCCATCGACGTAGCCGATGCGCACTGCTGCGACGGGGTCATCAAACGGCACATTGGAGATCACCAGGGCCGCGGACGCCGCAATCAGGCCCAGCGTATCGGCGTATTCGACCTCGCCCTGCGACAACGGCTGCACGATGATCTGCACATCGTTGCGCATGTCATGGGAGAACATTGGGCGTACAGCGCGGTCGATCAAGCGGCTCGTCAGGATCGCGCGCTCCGAGGGGCGCCCCTCGCGGCGGAAGAAGGAGCCTGGGATTCGGCCAGCAGCGTAGAGGCGCTCCTCAAAGTCCACCGTCAGAGGGAAGAAATCGGTCCCCTCACGGACAGAGTTGGCCATCGTGGCCGTCGCCAACAGAACCGTGTCGCCGGACTGTGCAATCACCGCACCGCCGGCCAGGCGGGCAATCTTACCCGTCTTCAGCGTGATCGTCTGATCACCCAAACGAAACTCAAACGAATGCTCCGGTAACACATTTACCTCCTATAGCCGATGCCTCGGCAGATGGCCAACAGGGTGGCTATGCCAACCCTTTGTCAGCCGGACCGACACTCCCTGGCGATAGAAGGTAAGAAACTGGGAACTGCCGTACACGCCCCATGCGTGCACACCACTTCCCAATTCCCACCATCTATCCAGCTCAAGAGGTCGGAGACTACTCCTTACAATACAATGCCACTATTGATCCAAAAGACAAGCGAGTAGAGGGGTGCTACACCACCTCTACTCGCCTGCCATAGAACCCTGGAAACCTTGGGCAGTGTGGTCTACCTGCGCAATCCGAGGCGCTGAATGAGATCCCGGTAAGCAGACGGATCCTTCTTCTGCAAGTAGTTCAACTGCCGGCGGCGCTGGCCAACCAGCTTCAACAAGCCGCGACGCGAAGACATATCGCCCTTATTCGCCCGAAGGTGCTCGGTGAGGTAGCTGATGCGCTCGGACAACAGCGCAATCTGCACCGGCGACGAACCTGTATCGTCGGGCGACTGCCCGTACTCTTTGATGATCTGTGCTTTCTGCTCTCTTGTTAACACGACGTCTACTCCTTTACGGGAACCAACCGATCGTTGCATACGTGTCGGCCAGTGGTCAACTGGGGCGCAGTATACCATGGACACGGTTTTCCGCAACCCTGGCCGGCGGCGGCGTCATGCGATAGGCCTGGCGATGCAGCGCATGCTCGCCCGATGGAGTCTCGGACGGTAGCACGTGATACAGTATAATGAAGATGACATGAGTGTAGACTGGGAACGGAAGGCACTATGACAGAGACAATCACGCTGGACCTCAACGCGATGGCCTATGGCGGAGAAGCAATCGGACGGCACGAGGGCCGTGCGATCTTCGTGCCGTACGCAATCCCCGGAGAACGGGTACGGGTCGAGATCACGGAAGATCATGGTCGCTACGCGCGCGCACGTCTGGTCGAGCTAGTGAAGCCCTCCCCAGTCAGGGTTGATCCACCGTGCCCCTATTTCGGCCAGGACAAGTGTGGCGGGTGCCAGTGGCAGCACATCGAGACGGCGGTTCAGCCCAGGCTCAAGGGCCTGGTCACGCTCGACCAGCTGGAGCGTGTGGGCAAGTTCCGGGAGCCAACGGTCTTCGAGCCCTTTGCCGACGAATCAGGATGGGAATACCGCAACCACGCCCTCTTCCGCGTCAACAGCGAGGGCAGGCTTGGGTTTCTCTCGGCGCAGAGCCACGATGTCTATCCTGTCGACGACTGCATGATCCTGCATCCGCTGCTGAACAGCCTGCTGCGGTCGCTGGACATGACCTATCCCGAGCTGGAATGGATGGAACTGCGTGCCGGGACTGCTACAGGAGACCTGATGCTGCTGTTGCAGGCCAAGGAAGAACAGGCACCGTCGCTCGAGGTGGACTTTCCGCTCTCGATCGTCCAAGTCGATCATGATGATGGCATCGTGCCACTCATCGGCCTGGACTATATTCTGGAGCGGATCCACGAGCGAGAATTCCGCATCTCAGCCACCAGTTTCTTCCAGGTCAATTCGTCCCAGGCAGCAGAGTTGGTAAACATCGTGATGGGAGCCCTCGATCTGCAGGGGACGGAACACGTCCTGGATGCCTACTGTGGTGTTGGACTCTTCACAGCGTTCATCGCTACAGAGGCAGAACGTGTCACCGGCATCGAGGTCAATCCGCCGGCTATTGCGGACGCCAACCACAATCTCGCCGACGCCGACAACGTTGACCTGCTGGAAGGGGCGGTGGAGGACATGCTCGCCGAAGTCGACGGCAAGATCGACGCAGTCGTCGTCGATCCACCCCGGGCAGGGTTAGGACCCGAGGTTATCGACGCGCTCGCCGAACGGAGGCCGGAGCGCCTGGTCTACGTCTCATGCGATCCTGCGACACTTGCCCGCGATTGCCAGAGGCTGACGCGCAAGGGCTACACCCTCGAATGGGTCCAGCCCGTCGATCTATTCCCGCAGACGTATCACATCGAGAACGTCGCCCTGCTCTCGTCGACGTAGCGCTGCTGTTATTGCAGGTGGCGCCAGGCGGAATCCTGGTAGTCACTGGAGTTCAGGTAGTCTGACACGTCCTCAGGACATCCCGGCAGGCGGCGCAGGACTCCGTTAAGTGTCGTGCGGAAGCCCTCACCGCCCAGCTCGATAATGACCTCACGCTGACTATCAGATTCTGCCGCGTCGGGCTGTACGTGGATGACGTAATTCACATCCACGAGGTCCTCTTCCCCAGCACCCGAGTAGTCTGCCGTCTCGCCCTGCGCACCTCTCGCATGGGCCTCGAGGTAGACGTTCTTGGCCACCGCGACAAAACTGCCCTTACCAACCGGCATATCCTGCGATAGAGGCAATAGGTTACCATGTTATTGGCGTAGTAGCCAGGCGCCAGCTCGGTCTGCCACGTGCCCGAGGCTTCGATCAAGAAGATGCTTGGATCGTAGAGGCTACGCGTCGCGGTGGGGGCGACCGTCGGTGCAGCCGTAGGCTCAGATGGGGGCGCAGAAGGAACCACAGCGGCGCGCGTGGGCGTTGGTGTCGCTGCCATCTCAGAGGGATCGGCTTGCTCCTGGGCCTCTGCGCTGGCTGTGGCACTGGGCGTAAGTGTGTGGGGGTGTTTGTCGCGGACTCACCCGATTGCGAGCCACAACCACCAAGCAAGAGTACCAGGCACAGGGAGATAAGGGGGATGATTCTCTTCATGAGTGGCGCTTCGTCTTCTGTGAACTTGCCCGAAGTCGAGACGACGCGGACAGTGTCTGCCAGCACCGGGATTGTAGGCAGGTGAGACTTGCTGTCAACAGCCCGCAGGCGCGGCTTTGCAGAACCGGCGATTTCGGGTAGTCTCCTCTCTGTGCCTCATCCGTGAATGAGGTAGGCGAAAGATCACAAAGCCGCTTTCTTAAGGAGTTTGTTGGTATGGACAGGCTGGTTGGAACCGTTGCAAGGGGCATTCGCGCGCCCATCGTCCGGATGGGCGATGACATTGTCGAGATCGTGGTAAAGAGCGTCCTCGATGCAGCAGAGCACGAGGGATTTGGGTTAAGAGACAGAGACGTGATTGCAGTCACAGAAGCGGTTGTTGCACGGGCACAGGGGAATTACGCAACACTGGACCAAATCAGTAGCGACATCCGCTCCAAGTTCGGGGAAGGGACCCTCGGCGTCATTTTCCCAATCCTGAGCCGCAACCGATTTGCAATGTGCCTGCAGGGGATCGCGCGCGGCGTCAAGAAGATCGTGCTGATGCTGAGCTACCCAGCCGACGAGGTCGGGAACAGCCTCGTGGACCTCGACATGCTGGATGAGAAGGGCGTCAGCCCGGGATCTGATGTGTTGACTGAGGCAGCATACCGCGAGCTCTTCGGTTATACCAGGCACCCATTCACCGGCGTTGACTACGTCGAGTATTACAAGACCCTGGTCACGAACGCCGGCTGTGACATCGAGATCATCTTCGCGAATGACTGCCGCACCATTTTGGACTACACCAGAAACGTGCTCTGCTGCGACATCCACACACGCGCACGCACGAAGCGCCTGCTCCGTGCAAGCGGCGCAGAGAAGGTCCTCGGTCTTGATGAGATCCTGAGCACACCGGTGGACGGTAGCGGCTACAACCCAGACTATGGACTACTGGGAAGCAACAAAGCCACTGAAGACTCCATCAAGCTGTTCCCGCGCGATGGCACCCCGGTCGTAGAGGCCATCCAGCGCAGGCTCCTGGAAGCGACGGGCAAGCACGTAGAGGTCATGATTTACGGCGACGGTGCGTTCAAGGATCCCGTGGGAAAGATCTGGGAGTTGGCCGATCCCGTCGTTTCACCGGCCCATACAAAGGGGCTCCAGGGACAGCCCAATGAGGTGAAACTCAAGTATCTGGCGGACAACGAGTTCCCCCACCTGAAAGGTGATGCGCTCAAGCAAGCGATCTCTGAAGCCATCCGCAACAAAGAGAAGGATCTGGTAGGGAAGATGGTGTCCGAAGGCACAACGCCGCGTCGCCTGACCGACCTGATCGGCTCGCTGGCAGATCTCGTCTCTGGCAGCGGAGACAAGGGAACGCCGGTCGTCCTCATTCAGGGTTACTTTGATACCTATGCGGACTGAGACGCTTGCGTAGCAGATGACCTATCGTGTGCCCTGGCAGCCCCGACAACAGCACGCACCTGCAGGTTCCGAGTACCCCACGGGCAGCGTTGTGTGAGCCACAGGTTACCCTTTCAAACACCATACTCTCTACGAGGATGCCTCAGTGAGAAAAGCCACCTACGGAGACACCCTGCGAGCGTGCTTTCTCGCCTACGGTTCGGAAGCCATCGTCAACAACCTGTTGCCGCTGTTCTTCGTGATCTTCCAGCATCAGTTCGCGATCACGTATTCGATGATCGCGCAGTTGATCCTTGCCAATTTCGCGACGCAGTTCTTCGTCGACATCCTGGCAGCAAAGTACGTCGACAGGGTGGGACATCGCTTGTCCATGATCATCAGCCACATCTGTCTGGCGTCGGGATTGATCTTGCTGGCAGTTCTCCCGAACGTCTTGGCCAATGCCTACCTCGGGATGATCATCGCGGTGATGACGTATTCCGTCGGCAGCGCGATCGCCGAGGTGCTGGTAAGCCCGATCGTGGAGCTACTTCCCAGCGACGCCAAGACCGCCAGGATGAGCCTGTTGCACTCCTCCTACAGTTGGGGGCAGGTCATCACGATCCTGGCATCGTCGATCGCCATCAGCCTCATCGGGGCCCAGTATTGGTATATTCTTCCTCTCGCGTGGGCTCTCGTGCCGATCTACAACATCTTCAACTTCGCGCGTGTACCTCTCGTTCCGCCGCTTCCAGAGGGCAAGAAGCTCTCGATACGCGGGCTCTTTGGGTCAAGGCTGTTCCTCGTCGCGCTCGTGCTCATGATCTGTGCGGGGGCCTCGGAGATGGTCATGTCGCAATGGACATCGCTGTTTGCCGAAGTGGGACTTGGCGTTTCGAAGGTTGTCGGCGACCTGCTCGGCCCCTGCCTGTTCGGCCTGTTCATGGGCATTGGAAGAACGCTCTTCGGGACCATCGGCGAAAGGCTG
>JAKJAE010000279.1:4092-4518 GCA_022707665.1 Chloroflexota bacterium | reverse complement strand
GCGGCTCCGAGCGGTAACCAGGATGAACCGGGCGCGCTTGCGGACCTCCTCGATCAGCGCCGCCGTTCCGGCATCAAGTTCGCTGTCGAAGACGATGGTGAAGTCGATGTCCGAAAAGACGATGGGTTGGCGCACCATTCTTGATGCCTCGCAGGTCGCCCGGCTGGGGCGAGGAAAGTTCCAGGGCATTGCGCTGCGAACATTGCACGCAGCTCCTCTCCCGCCGCAGTCACGGGGGGACGCGGTTGGTCAGGCCCGGCGGGCATCATAGCACAGGCAGGCGGCCTGAGACACCCCGGACGGCCGCCGGGGGTCTGACCGTAAAGAGCGGGTGGGGAGTACCATCCGGCCACGGTCCCCTCGTCGACCACGCGCCGCAATGCCGCGGGCCGTTGCCGTAGCCTCACAGCCCGCTTCGCGGGCTGT
>JAKJAE010000279.1:0-4082 GCA_022707665.1 Chloroflexota bacterium | reverse complement strand
AGGCCAGACTCAGAACCGGAAGGCGCGGAAATGCTCAGGCCGGCGATAAGATGACGGGTGATTATGCACGAAATCGAGTCTGACGCTCTGGCGCCGGAATTCCGCGATCTGCCAGACGCGGACTTGTGCACCATTGCGGCGGACATCCTCTTCCGACGCATCACCTGACGGCAGCGCGGGTAGCACAGCCGCTCGGGGGCAATCTCATCATCCCGAATGCCTCTTCTAGCCATCGGCATCCATTGCCCGCGCCCGCTGCCAGATCTGCAGCTTCGGATTGGCCGCGAAGGTTCGCCTGACCAACCGTGTCGGGCCGCCGAAGCTGGCGACAACCCGGTACTTGCCCGGGTGCGTTCGGAGTAGGTAGTCCACCTCATTGTCAGGACGGTCTGTAGGGAAAAGCACGACGAACTCGGGATCGAGACTGAGCAGATACTCCAGGGACTTGACCTCATCCGGCACGGGCGGCCGACGGAAATGGCGCTTCGGGTCGGTCTCATTCTTCTTGTCCGCGAAGTACGAATCAGGACCGAGCGACACTAGGCGCACCAGTCCGCGCAATCTCGGCGCGTCATCGAGGTTCTGGTAGACGATAGCGGTCGAACCGCGATACTGCGGTCTATCCGCAAACCATCGCTCCGCCTGCTGGCGACTGCCGTTGAGCAGAACATAGTCCAATGCGACGACACGCGCCAGGAGGAAAACAGCCACCGCGATGCCGGAAACAGTGACGATGAGGCGGCCCCCGCGGGACCGGCATGACAGCTGCCACAGCCATTCCGCCCCAAGAGCGGCCATCAGCAGGAGCGGGACCACGAGCGGGAACAGGTAACGGTCAAAGGCAGCGTTCACATACCAGTAGAAGGCCCCATACGCGATGGACGGGCCGACGAGAGCCGCCGCCTTGATTGGCTGGGCGCCCGCAAGCAACACCAGGCCCAACGCCGCCAACCCAAGCACTGGCAGGCTGAACCCTTCGCTGACACATACCCAGGTACCCTCGGCGAAGCCAAGCTTCAGCATTGGGTCGGCAGCGTAGATCGAATCGGCAAGCCTCGCCCATTCCGCGCGGGTCTCCTTCGAGCCCTCTGCCCCACGCTTCTTGTTCGCGATCCACTCTATCGAGCTGTCGAAGTTGAGTATCCAGTTGTTCGCGACCGCGAAGGTCGCGACAAAGATCAGCAGTCCAAGCCCGGACAGCCCCAGCCCTCTGCGTGCCCTCACTGGGCCTGGCGGATCCGATCCGCGCCGATCCGCGAACAGGACCCACAGCACTACGGGCGCCATTCCCGCGAAGAACGGCAGCGCCTGGAATTTCACGCTCGTTGACAGTGCCGCCCAGAAAGCCAGCCACGAAATGCTCCTTGCCGAGGGCTTCTCCAGGAACGCAAAGCAGGCCAGGACGGCCACCGCCAGTAGTCCCATATATAGCATGTCGGGATTGCCGGCATGCGCATAGTAGACGAAGGGGTAGTACAGGGCTCCAAGTACGGCCGCGGCAAGAGCGGTCACTCTTCCCCGCAGCCGCAGACCGATCTGGTACATGGCCCAAATGAGCAGCAGGTGCGAGAACACCGACAAGAGACGTCCCACCAGAATGACGGCGCTGAGCACCCATTCGGGGTCTCTCAGCCCCCATGGGTAAGTCCTCTGCACGTGAGACGGGTCGATGCCGCCGGTCAGGTAGACGTACGCGAAGAGTGGGACACACAGGAGCGCAATGAGGGCGGGCTGCAACGGTTGGTGTTGACCGAACCATCCGAAACTGAACAGGTTGAGCGCGCCCCGCAGCGTGGTCATCGGAACGGATGAGTCGGCGTCCCATTCCGCCGTATTCGGCAACCCCCACCAGATGGCCCAGATATCCAGCACCAATGCGATGGCGATGATCAGACGCAGGCACTTGTCGTCAAGATTGTGCCGCATGGACAAAGAGCGCTCCTGGTGGTGCTTAGGACGACGCCCCAAGCTTCCGTAATGTCCGGCCTGCCGCGTGGGCACCGAGTGTCCCGAACGCTAACTGCACGCGAGAGCTCCGTCGGCCGTTGTCTCGAAATGTACACCCAAGGCCTGGAGCACCGTGGGCAGCGCAAGCAACACCACTACAGGGTACGCTTCATAGCAGGCTCTCAACTCCCACTCGTAACCAAACACAGGCAGGGACAGTAGCAAGGGAACGCCAACCCACAGAGCCTGTCGTAGGAACCGAGGCTTTGCGTGCCAGTCCCGAATGACGGCCGCACCGACCAGCCCCAGGCTGACTATCAGCGACAATGGGTAGCCTTCAGTATAGGCGATTAGGTTCTCGACGACGTGGACCTCGATCGATGTTCCTGGATTGCCAGCAAACAGGGCACCGATAGCAATTCGGATCGCGCCCCAGACCAAGACCTGTGCAGCGAGAGCAGTCAAGATAGCAGCCCGAAGGGGGCCTGCCACCATGAGGTCGACCCTGTGTCGGAGCACAAAGATCAAAGTCAGGAGGATGGCCGTCTCTTTGTTCACGCAAGCCAGAACGAAGACCAGCCAGTATGCCCACCAGGTTCGCCGTAGCATCGCCCGTAGCCCTGCACTAAAGAGGAACAGGTTCGTGAAATCATAGATGGCGCTGTAGTACCTCTCTGAGAAGAAAGGGGGAAGAAAAAGCAGCGCTATCACAGCCGCCGCCCATGCCGTGACCGGACCTTGCCCGTATAGGTCCATTGCAAGTGCCACCATTACGTGCGCAAACGCGACCAGCGATAGCAGCATGACGACGCACACAGATAGGTATTCCAGTGGGTATGCTTGGTCCCAGCGCAGGCGCTGGAAGACGCCCCATAGCGCAGTTCCGGGGCGGGTCGCAGCCTCGATCCTCTGCTCCAGACTGGTGGGCATCGCCGCCACCAACCCTCGCACCACCAGCGGAACGAGTGCGCGCTGGACGAATGGCCGATGGGCGCGGCCATAGACCATATCGGGAACTGTGGCGCGACCGATTATATCGATGCCTCCGCTTCTTACGAACATACCAAGCACGAGCGTGGCAATCACCCACACGGTGGCCGAGCGCCCGAGTTGCCCGAACCTGCCGCTGACACTACGTCTAGTCGATTGGCCGGAACCCTCTTGCTGTCCAGGCTGGTGTGGATCCACCGAGCATCCTCCCAATGATCGATGATGCTACCTATGCCCCCCCGCCCCAAGTAGGCTCTTGAGCAGCTCTCGTTCGGGTTTGTGCAAGCCGACGCGGAACGCCGCAATAGTGTAGAGCCCTGCGACTCCCGCACCCGTCGCGAGCAGCTCCGGCCAGGATGCCACATCTATCGTTGTGCTGAGCCACCGCGACAGCAGGGCAACCAAAAGCGCGCCAATCGAGCACGGGATCAACTCCAGAAGAAACGTGGAGTGGTGGCGTCGCAGGATGTGAGCGGCATAGACTGGGGTGAAGAAAAGACTATAGCATGTCTGTACGATGACACCGGCACCGGCTATCCCGTACAGACCCCACCCCAGGGGCCCGGCCAGGACTGCAGCAAGCGCGACGTTCGCAAGACCGGCAGGTACGATAACGGCGCTCGGGCACAACAGTCTGTTCATGGCCTGGTTGACCCCGTACAACGGAATCACGGCCAGATTGATGGACAAGGGCAACGTCATCAGGGCAAGCAGAGGCCATAGGTGTGCGTACTCATCGCCCAGCCAGGTACGCAGCAGGGGTTCGCTCAGCCCCGCCACAAGACCAACCGGGAGGGCGATGGCAAGCCCTAACGTCTTGACGGCCAGCCGTGCCACCGACGTCAGACGGTCTTCCTCACCTCGAACGTAGTGTACGACGAAGGTGGGAGTCAACACGCCGGACGCGACCCCGGTGAGTGCGCACCGAGCATCAGGTTTGCCATCAGCAACTCAGCCTGGAGAAGCAGGATCGCTCCTGCAGCGTTCACCGTCAGCCAGCCGCCCATGCCGAGGACCGACCGCAGCTTGCTCCCGTCGAAGGCCTTCCTGCAAACCCGCAGTTCGGACGTGAGACGGCGCCAGAGGGCCCAGTTTGTGATCTGCCTTGCGGCGGCCATGGCCAATAACGCCAGTCCCACCTGCCA
>JAKJAE010000278.1 GCA_022707665.1 Chloroflexota bacterium | reverse complement strand
CACCTGCTGCTCCAACTTGCGCCGCTCGGCTGCAGGGATAGCGTCAAGCGAATCGTAGGCCTGGTAGAGGTCGTAGAGCTTGCGAGCTCGGAGCGGAAAGAATGTCCCGCGCCTGAGGACCTGCAGGTTGACGCCCATCTCGAACATGTCCGCTGCCGGTGCCATCATCACGTCGGCCATGCCGGCCTGTGCCAGGAGTGTCTTGACGTGCTCAGAGGTGCCTGCTTCCACGCAGGCGTGGTTGATCGACCCGGTGACAACGTAAGCAGCCCCCATCATCAGCGCACCGAACGCGGCGATCGGTGTGCCTATACCACCGGCTGCACCGATTCGCACCGGCGTGGCATACTGATGGAGGGCTTGCACGTCGTCTCTCTGTGCAATGACCGAAGGAAGCAGGCACACCAGAGGACGGTTATCCGTGTGTCCACCGGAATCTGCCTCAACGGTGACATCGTCAGCCATCGGGACGTTCGCAGCCAGCGCTGCCTGGCGGTCCGTGACCAACCCCTGTTGGACCAGCGCACCAAGCAGCTTGGTAGGCGCAGGGTCAAAAAACTGCGCCGCAACTTCGCGCCGTGACACCTTCGCGATGATCCGATTCCGGATGACCAGATGGCCGCCTTGGTCAGTGTCGAGCCCTGCTACGCGGTAGCGCACAATGTGAGGGGTGAGCGCAAGATAAGCCGACGCCTCCACGACGCGAACTGCGTGCTTCAGATAGAGCTCCACAGTACCGCCCTCCAGAGCTGGCTCGTGCGGGCTGTGAATAAGGTTGAAAGCATAGGGGCCATCGGGAAGCGCGTCCTGGATGCGCCAGATGGCCGACTCGAGCCTGGACAAAGACAGTCCTCCCGCGCCAAAGGAACCGAGCATTCCGGCACGCCCCAGAGCGATGACCATCGCCTCGCTACTGATGGCGTTCGCCATGGACCCCGCCATATAGGCGCAGTCCAGCCCGTAGGTCGCAACAAAGTCCGGGTCACCCAGCGAGCGGCGCGACACAGGCGGCGCCACCAGCAATACCTCGACCCCGTCAGGGGCCGGTGACATAACGTGACCATCATTGGTCACGCCGACGCCGCGGTCGGTTCGCACCACGTAACAAGGGAGCGCGAGCGCTCTGATTTTCGCAACGGCTCCCTCCTCATCGTACGCAATCGAGTCGACAGGTCCGCTCCAGGCCGCCTCAATGCTACCTTTTCCCACACCTGCGTAAGCGATCATTGCTCCAGCCATCCTTATGAGGGAATGTCAGACGTGTCCGGCAGCTCGCAATCCTGGACGCAGCCCAGTTGCACTGCCACCCCGCTGACCTTGTAGATTGGCAGTGCGTGGTAGTCCGGCTCGCGACTGCCAGCACCGCCTCTCCAAATGCTTGCGTCGCCCGCCAAGAGCACGCCTGAAGGTGCCTCCTCGATGCTGGAGACGTCGACCTGCACGTGAAAACCGCTGTCCTCGGGTGTGATCTGCCCGCGGTAATGCCAGCTCATCGTACGATCAATCCGTTGGTGCACGGGCTGTGCTGCCAGGTGTGGCCAACGCCAACGGCCGTACGCTACGAGCGCCTGCAGCGCAGCCTCAACGCCGAGCGACCCGGGCATCACGGGGTCCTGAAAGAAGTGAGCGGCGAAGTACCAGTCCGCCGGCGAGACCACGCCAGAACCCCACAACGTCGCGTGCCCCTGTTCAGCATCTGGACTAACTAGGAGCTCACGAACCAGATTGAGTCGCCGCGCTGCAGCGCCGGGCGTCGCGGGAATCCTCATACGCCGCCGGTCCGCTATTCGACCCGGCTTCTGCGGGAGCGATCCCGCAACACCAGAGGACGTTTGACGGTTCAGTTGATCGCGGCGGAAATAGCCGAAGGTCGCCTCACCCTCGTAGAATCGGACCCCCTGACAGTCAAGCGAGAACGCGTAGCTCTGCAGGACCGCACCCGGTCCTCGCACCGATGATCTGAGCACGACCTCGTTTCTGACCGTCCTTCCCCTCAGATCGGGTTCGGCGAGCACCCTCGCGTGGCCATCGAGGTTCCTGAAGTAGAGGTCAGTCTGAGGGTCCAACAACGATGAACGGAGGTAGGCCGACAGCACGCCACACGGCTGCATTCCCAGCTCCATCAGGATCGCCAGGGGCGGCAAGCCGCGAGCACCGATTGCTGTATAGTACCAGCCATCTTCCGGCACATCATACTCACTGACCAACGAGGGGGTACCCGTCAGAACGCCCGGACTAGCATCGACAGAGACAATGCGACTCAGCATCATCAGATCCCCGTTGGGGATTCTCGGTAGCCTGCGCCCGCGGTAGACAGCGAAATCCGGTCCGAAGCAACGTTCCACATCGCCACCTGCAAACTCGCGCAACGCCTCTTCGTCCAAAACAACAGAATGAGGTCGAGCCTGGATGGTTTGGCTACTGGGTGTTGGTTCGTGCCGACCATCGGTGGTCTGTCGGCGGGATGGCGATGCATCGACTGTGACATCGGTGTTGGGGCTCTGATCCACCCTACCCGAAAGATCGAGGCGACCAAGCATCGGGTCACCGTCGTCATACAGCGGCGAGAGATCGAGAGGCACGCGGTGCGTTAGCAGATGGGCAAGCGCACCGACGATACCATTGAGATCACCTCCTGGCGAAGGGTTGGCCGCTACTGCCAGATGAGCCCTGCCACGCAGGATGTGCTTGATGCGCCGGGTGCACGTTGCCAGCGGCCCAAGTTCCACGAAGACCCGCGCACCGTCGGCATAGGCACGTTCCACCAGACGGGGAAAGTCCACAGGGGCGCACGTCATACGGGCCATCGCATCAGCCAGGCTGTCGGTGTCGATCACCAAAGGTCCATACTCAGCAGCCGAGTAGAAGCGGACGGGAGGCCGGTTGACTACAGGAAGGGTGTACAGCCTTCTGAAGGTCCAATACTCCGATGCTACGGCTGCCGTGTGGATGACAACCTCGTAAGGGATCGGCAGCGCGTGGCAACCCAACGTTTCTATCACCCGACTACAACCCTCAGCATCACCGGCGATGACGACCTCGTCAGACTGGTTGACAAGGGTCAAGTACACTCGGGGTTCACCTGCAATCGCGCGCTGTACGCCATCGACACGTGCCTTGAGGAGATAACTTGACCACGATACCTTCTCCCCAGGCCCGAGTCCCCAGAATTCCTTGACAGCTGCCTTTGGCCCACAGATCCGCGTCTTGAAGAGCGGGCTGGAGCGCAGGGCGGCGCTACTTGCATCGCCATCCACCCACACCCCGGATGCCCAGAGCATGCTGGTTTCGCCAAGGCTGTAACCCAGAGCCATCTCTGGTTGGATGCCGAACAGATCACGCATGATCACTGTGTGCGCGACGGCGAAGAGGGTGCCCGACTCGATCAAGGCCGGAGGGTCTAGCGTCAGTTCACGGATGTGTTGGATCAGATCGCCTTCTGATGGCGCTTCACAGCTCCTTGGGTACAGCTTGTGCTCGGACACGGCTCTCCCCAGGTCCGAGACCAACGTTCCGAGTCGTTCGTGTAGACTCGGGAAATGCTGGAGTAGATCCCGGCCCATGCCGACGTAGGAGTTGAACGCGCCCGGATAGACAAAGGCAACGCCAGCACCCCCAAGCGGGGCTGGCGTGAAAGCACTGCCGCCTGGGGTAGACCAGTCACGTCCCCTTTCAAAGGCAGGCCCCACGCCATCGACGGCTTTCTGAATCTCCTGTAGCGCCTCTTCACGCGCTTGCCCCACGACCGAGATGACGTAGCCGTCACGGCGCTTTACTGCTGAGCGCCCATCAGCGCCCCTCCGCACGGTCTCGGCATGAGCCTGCCGTGCTACGCTTTGCAACGGCTCCCCTCCCTGCAAACGTCGCCGGACCGCGTCCAGCCCGGCCATCAGCTGGTCGCGCGTCTCGCCCCACACCGGAATCAGCGTTCGTGTTGGTCCAGCAATCTGGCGGATCAGGCGTGGGGCGCCGCCATGAGGGTTGGCCTCAGCGAGCACCACGTGCCCCGTACCCATCGCATCGCGGTGGTATAGGGCTGCGCGACGCGCATCTTCTCCGGCCCCGCGGAACCAGGGCCGTGCGTCGCCCACGACGTGAAAGGGTGTTTCGCCCAAGGAGACTCCTTGGTCCGTTATGGGAATCGCGGGGCTGGGCACCCAGCGCCGGAGATGAAGGCACAGCACCGCGTTGATCAGTGCTCCCATCGGCGATGGAGCCCCTACGACAGGTGCTACCGCACCAACTGCACAGCTCATCCCATCAGCCCGATAGCTGTCGATAACCTCACCCGGAGGAGGCCACACACCGGTGTCAAGGTACCCAATCTGGCCAGCCGCCATGTTGGCTCCCCGCAACCCTTGCCGACAGCAACGTCGTCCATCCTGCGCATGGCCGGTTGTGACGCTCTCCACCAACGCATACGTTCGCCCCGGGACTACGGATGCGTCTCGGGCCAGGAGCACCGCCCCACTGCCCCCGGGGGCCTCACTCGCGATGACCACCAGATCGACAAGTCCCTTG
>JAKJAE010000277.1:4158-4531 GCA_022707665.1 Chloroflexota bacterium | reverse complement strand
TCACGGCCTTCTTGCAGCAGTTCTACACCGACGCGGCGTCGGTACCACCGGAGATCCTGTTGCCGGCTCAGATCGCCGAGGCTGCCGTTCTCGAGCAGTGGCTCCGGGTGAAACGTGGGGACGTCGTTTACATCAACGTGCCGCGTGAGGGGCCGGGGCGCGAGTTGCTCGATCTGGCCTCGACAAATGCGGCGGAGACGCTGCGGCTCCTCAAGGCCCAGTGGGAGATGGACCAGCACCGCAGCGAGTCGGCGCTATCTGAGCTGCAAGAAGGACTCGGGCTTCCCCGGTCTCCGGTCCGGATGGAGTGCTATGACATCTCCACGACGCAGGGTGTCGAGGTTGTCGGCAGCATGGTCGTCTTCGAGCACGG
>JAKJAE010000277.1:0-4148 GCA_022707665.1 Chloroflexota bacterium | reverse complement strand
CACTACCGCCGCTTCAAGATCCGCACGGTCGTGGGGCAGGACGATTTCGCCAGCATGCGCGAGGTGCTTACCCGGCGCTTCGACCGCTGGCGCCGGGTGAACGAAGGGGAGCTTCGTGGTACCCGGGGCAGCCAGGCCTGGGCGATGTTGCCCGACCTGCTCATCGTCGATGGGGGTAAGGGCCAGTTGGGGATGGCGGTGGAGGTCCTGGAGACCTTCGGATTGACGGACCAGGTGCCCGTGGTGGGCCTGGCGAAGCGTTATGAGGAGATCTTCATTCCGTCACGGCGGGTGCCGGTACGCTTCGACCCCGCGGCGCCGGCGATTCTGCTGATGCAGCGCATCCGCGATGAGGCCCACCGCTTCGCGATCACGTACCACCGGCAGAGACGGCAGAAGGTGGGGCTCGCCTCGCAGATCGACGAGATTCCGGGGATCGGGCCGATCAAGCGCCGTGCCCTGCTCAAGCACCTTGGGTCGCTCGACGCGATCCAGAAGGCCGACGTCGCGACTCTGCAAACGGTGCCGGGGATCTCGAAGGTGCTGGCGACCAACATCGTGGAGCATTTCGAGCGGCTGCGGAAGGAGAAGGAGCTGGAGGCAGAGGCCGGCGAGGTCTGAACGCTCACAGAGTGTCTGGATGACACGATTCCACGGATGGCCCTGGGCCATCCGTGGAATCGTGTGTTTTAGGGCAGGCGCTTGCCTAAGCGCGCTGTTTGATCGCGTCCTGGGCTCTGGCAATGAAGTCGGCGACGGGCATGGCGCCGAGGTCGCTGCCATCGCGCAGGCGCACGGCGACGGCGCCGTTCTCAGCCTCGCGGTCGCCCACGACGAGCATGTAGGGCACCTTCATCATCTGCGCATCGCGAATCTTGGCGTTCATCCGAGATGACGAGGCATCCGTTTTGACGCGGATGCCGGCCTCGCGCAGTTGGTCCTCGACCTGCTTGGCATAGTCGATGTGCCGGTCAGCGATGGGGATGACCCGCGCCTGCTCCGGCGACAGCCAGACCGGGAACGCGCCGGCATAGTGCTCGACCAGGATGCCGAAGAAGCGCTCCATTGAGCCCAACAGGGCACGGTGCACCATATAGGGCCGGTGTTCGAGGCCGTCCTCTCCGACATAGGTCATGCCGAAACGCTCCGGCTCGTTGAAGTCGAACTGAATTGTCGAGAGTTGCCAGGAACGCCCCAGCGCGTCCTTGATGTGCAGGTCGATCTTGGGTCCGTAGAACGCGCCGCCGCCCTCATCCACCTGATATGCCAGGCCCTCAGCGTCGATGGCCCGTCTCAGGGACTCCTGCGCCTGCTCCCAGCGCTCGGGCTCGCCCACGGCCTTCTCGGGTCGCGTCGACAGGTAGGCCTGGATGTCCTCGAAGCCGAACGCGCGCAGGAGCGACAGTGAGAAGCGCAGCACCCGGAGCACCTCGGACTCGATCTGGTCCGGTGTGCAGATGATGTGGGCATCATCCTGCGTGAAGCCGCGGACGCGCATCAGGCCGTGGAGCACCCCGCTCTTCTCGTACCGGTAGACCGTCCCCAGCTCGGCCCAGCGCAGGGGCAGCTCGCGATAGGAGCGGAGCTGCGTCTTGTAGATCATGATGTGGAAGGGACAGTTCATCGGTTTCAGGTAGTAGTCCTGCCCGTCCACGTCCATCGGGGCGTACATGCTATCTTTGTAGAAATCGAGATGTCCTGACGTCTCCCAGAGCCATGACTTTCCGATGTGCGGCGTGAAGACGAGGTCGTAACCACCTTGCAGGTGGCGCTCGCGCCAGAAATCCTCGATCGTCTTGCGCATAAGCGCGCCGCGCGGATGCCAGTAGGCCAGGCCAGGGCCTGCCTCCTCGTGGAACGAGACCAGATCCAGCTCGCGGATCAGCCGGCGGTGGTCGCGCTTCTTGACCTCCTCCAGCCAGTCGAGGTATTCGCGCAGCTCACTGGGCTTGAGCCACGCCGTGCCGTAGATACGCTGGAGCATCGGCTTGTTGGAGTCTCCGCGCCAGTAGGCGCCAGCCGTATTGAGCAGCTTCACGGCCCTGGCGTCGATCTCCTTCGAGTTGCGGACGTGCGGACCGCGGCATAGGTCGACGAAGCCGCCGCTGCGGTAGATGGAGAGCTTTGACGCTTCGGCGGACTTCTCGCCGTATTCGTCGGTGCCGCGCTGCAGGATATCGTTGATCAGCTCGAGCTTGTACGGCTGGTCGGCAAACAGCGCACGGGCAGCCTCGGGCGCGATCTCCTCGTAGACGAAGTCGCGATCCTCGTCGATGAGCTCCTTCATCCGCGCCTCGATGGCATCCAGATCCTCCTGGGTGAGCGTACGCGGCAGGTCGAAGTCATAGTAGAAGCCGTTCTCGATTGGGGGGCCAATGGCGATCTTGGCCTCCGGGAACTTCTCCAGTACCGCAGCCGCCATCATGTGGGCGGCCGAGTGGCGGACCCGATACAACTTGCTCTCGTGATATGCTTCTGGATTACCCTGTTCCATCGTCTTCCTCCTCTCAACAGAAAGCGCCCCAGTCCGCTTGGGACGTGGGGCGCCACGTGGTTCCACCCAAGTTCCTGCGTGTCCTAAGGGGCACGACAGGCACTCTGATCGCGCTAACGGGCGAACCCGGGGAGCTATACTCGGTGCTCTTTCCAGCTCCCGCTCGCGGGGGGTTTTCGCCGGGTTCCTGTGGAGGAGGCTCTCAGCCGGTGGCCTCCAGTTTCTGTCACGGTCTGCCGGGTACTCGTCCCGCTCAACGCTTTGGCGCGTGCTGTTCAGCACGCCAACCTATTTGTATTATAGATAGCTTGGGGGTAATAGTCAAGCAGCACGGGTGACCAGACTCAGAACCCCTCGCAAGGTCCGGAAACCTTGCGAGGGGGCGGAGATGCCGGGATGAGGAGCTTTGTGGTATGATAGCTCCTGGTCGTTCGGAGCGGGATCAGGAGTTTGTGCGTGGCGTCGTTGTTCACATTTGACCTGTTGGCGAAGGAAGGGATGGCGCGCGCCGGCGTGTTTCATACGGCGCACGGGCCCTTGCTCACGCCTGTGTATGCCCCGGTAGGCACGCAGGCGAGTGTCAAGGCCGTCACGCCGCGCCAGTTGCACGAGGTTGGTGCCTCGCTGGTGCTGGCAAACACCTATCATCTGTACCTGCGACCCGGTGATGCGCTCGTTGCGGCGTTGGGGGGTGTCCACCGTTTTATGGGGTGGGACGGGCCGATGTTGACGGACTCCGGGGGATTTCAGGTCTTCAGCCTGGCCGGTGGCAGTGGAAAGCAGTCATTGCGCAAGATCGATGACGACGGGGTGACCTTCCGGTCGCACATCGACGGGCGCACGCACCGGTTCACGCCCGAGAAGGTGATGGAGATCGAGCAGAATCTCGGTGCCGACATCGCGATGGTGCTCGACGAGTGTTCGGTGCCCGATGACTACGATTACCTGAAGCGGCAGGCCCTGCCACGGACGCACGCCTGGGCCGAGCGGTGCAAAGCGGTGCACACCCGTGCGGACCAGGCGCTGTTCGGCATTGTGCAGGGCGGCATCTATCCCGATCTGCGCCAGGCCAGTGCCGCGGCGCTGATCCCGCTCGACTTCCCGGGCTATGCTATCGGCGGCCTGTCTGTGGGTGAAAGCAAGGCCGATATGCACGTTGCATTGGACGCTACAACGCCGGCCCTTCCGGAAGATAAGCCGCGCTATCTGATGGGCGTGGGCACGCCGGAGGACCTGGTGGAGGGCGTGGCACGGGGCATCGATATCTTTGACTGTGTCCTGCCCACGCGGGTGGCCCGCAACGGCCAGGCACTGCTCAGGATGGGAAAGCTCAATATGCGCAACGCCCGTTTTGCCGAGGATTCGGCGCCGCTCGATGAGACCTGCGATTGCTATACGTGCCGGCACTTCAGTCGGGCCTACATTCGTCATCTCTTTGTGGCGAAGGAAATGCTGGGTGCCACGCTGTTGACGATTCACAACCTTCATACCATGCTATCGCTGATGGGCGATATTCGGAGTGCGGTCGTTGCCGGCCGCTTCGCTGAGTTCCGCGCGGCGTTCTGGGATGCGCGGAAGGGAGGAATCAGAGAATCAGGGAATCTAAGCTCCAGTTTCGCGTAAATGGGGACGCCAAAACGCGAAATAGGGATCT
>JAKJAE010000276.1 GCA_022707665.1 Chloroflexota bacterium | reverse complement strand
TGGCGGTAGACGGCCCCTCAAGTCTTGACTTTGACACTGGCGCCATCGACCCGGCGGCACTCAGGCCGGACCTGACCGTCACTTTCGCTACACCCAAGTGGGGCCACGTTCAGCTCCCTGGGGCAGCCAGGCTCGGAGAGCTGCTGATTGCGGATATCGGGATCCCTGACAGTGTGAACCTTCCCCCGGGCCCGGTACTGGCGACGCCGGATCTCATCGCGTCCTGGCTGCCACAGCGTCCTGCCGGGGCTCACAAGGGCACCTTTGGCAAGGCCACGATCGTCGCTGGATCTGCCAACTACACCGGTGCGGCTGTCCTGGCTGCATCGGCAGCGCTCCGGGCAGGAACGGGGCTGGTGACGTTGGCACTGCCGGGCATCCTTCACTCTGCGGTCGTCGCGGCGATTCCCGAAGCCACCTACCTGTTGCTGCCGAACACACTGGGGGTTGTTGACGAGCACGCGGTCGCTCTCTTGCGCGATAACCTGAAGGGTTCTGATGCGCTTCTGATCGGGCCAGGACTGGGAAACACGGATGAGTCACGCGGCTTCCTGCGGGGTCTCCTGGGCCTGGGTGGCTCGGTGCGAGCTACAGGGTTTGTCAGGCCTGCCCAGGCCAGAGCAACGCCCAGCGAGCTTCCTCCCTTGGTCCTGGATGCCGATGGACTCAACATCCTGAGTGAGACCTCTGGATGGCCCGAGCTGCTGCCCCGTGGAACCGTGCTCACACCCCACCCGGGCGAGATGTCGCGGCTGACAGGAATGGCTACCGGCGAGATACAAGCAGCGCGCCTTGACGTGGCCCGGACGTGGTCCGAGCGCTGGCACCAGATCGTCGTCCTGAAAGGCGCCTTCACCGTCGTGGCGGCCCCTGATGAGCCGTCGGTCGTGCTGCCCTTTGCCAACGCGGCATTGGCCAAGGCAGGGACAGGGGACGTGCTTGCAGGCACCATCGTCGCGCTACGGGCCCAAGGGCTCGACGGCTTCCGGGCTGCTGTCGCCGGCGCCTACCTTCATGGACTGGCAGGAGAGATCGTGGCAGAGCGACTCGGTGCTGCAGGCGTCGTCGCGGGCGATGTCGCCCGCGCCCTCGCCGAGGCCTGGCGGCGCCTGGCCTCCCCAGACAGAGTGTAACGACAGCGGCGGCCTGGAGCTCAAGCAAGCTCCAGGCCGCCGCGACTGTCAAGACGGACTTATCAAGGCCTCACGGGACACGCTCGAGTACAGCGTCTAGAGCGCGCTCGCGAAGCGGAACCCCAATTCCTCGCCCTGTGCTAGCGTCTCGCGAACCGGACCACCCTGGAACTCCCAGGAGTCGGTGACATCCCACTTGAGCTTCTCAGCAAGCTCAGCGATCTCACGGCGTGCCCCGCCGCTCCAGCCAAAACTCCCGAAGTAGGCCAGCTTGCGGTTCTGAATGCGCTTGCGCGCCGCCATATCCAGAACGTGGGCCATCGGCGGGAAGAGCTCTCCCTCATAGGTCGGGGCGCCGACAAGCACACCGTTGCGCGTGTAAAGCGACGAGAGGATGTAGCTGACGTGGATGTGCCGGACGTCGTAGATCTGCAACGGGACGCCCGCGCGCGCTACGCCTGCCGCCACCGCCTCGACCATCATCTCGGTGTTGCCGTACATCGTGCCATAGAGCAGGGTCACGCCTACCTCGGGGCCTTCGATGGCGTAGTTCGCCCACTTCTGGTAGAGCTCCACGATCCGCCCAGGGTTCTGCCGCCAGATCAGGCCGTGCGATGGCGCCACCACCGAAACCGGCACGTCCTTCAGTTTGTCGATCGCCTTGAGCACAGGCTTCGCAAACAGCGCCACGATGTTGGCGTAGTAGCGCAGTGCTTGCTCCTCGTAATAAGGCAGCGCCCGGCACTGGTCATCGAACACCGCGCCCTGCAGCGCGCCATAGCCACCAAAGGCGTCACACGAGAAGAGCACCTGCTGTGTCGTCTCATAGGTGACCATCGTCTCGGGCCAGTGCACCATCGGCGCCATCACGAACTTCAGGGTGTGGGAGCCCAGGTCGACCGTCTCCCCTTCACCGACGACGTGCACGCCCTCGGTAATCTGGTAATAGTGGGCCAGCATCTCCTCAGCGCGCCGGGTGCACAGGAGCGTTGCTTTGGGTGCGATCCGGCGGATCCCGCGCAACACCCCCGTGTGGTCGGGTTCCATATGGTTGATGACGATGTAGTCCAGGTCTGCGGGATCGACCACCTCGGCGATCTGGTCGATCAAGGCGTTGCTCTTGATGTCCTTCGCCATATCGATCAGGGCGTTCTTCTCGCCGCCTTTCACGACATAGGAATTGTACGAGATGCCCTCACTTGTGATGGGCCAGAGGCCCTCGAAGAGGTCGGTGGTCCGGTCATTCACACCGATCCAGTAGATGCCGGGCTTCACCTGAATAGCAGTCATAGGCGGTCCCCTCCATTTTGCGTTATGAGTGTAGATCCGGGCTCAAATCCCCCTCTACGTTCCCACCTCCAGCACATAGGCTTCTAGTGGCTCGGTGCAGTCGTCAGCACCGCGATTCCCGCGATCGTGAGTACCATCCCCAGAGCGGTCTGCCATGTCATCCGCTCGGTCCGGAAGATCAGGGCCGTGATGGCGCTAAAGAGCGGGGAGGTGAAGGCAATCGGCATCACCTGCGTCAGCCGGTCGGCCCCCTTCAGCGCTGCGTAGAACGATAACATCCCGACGGCGCCGGCAACGACCCCACCACCGATGACCATCATCAGCAGCGGCTTCGTGCCCGCCGCCGGGATCGACTTCCACTGGGGGAAGCTCACCGTCCCAAGGATCAGAAACGCGATCGCGGTGCGGATCGTGATGCCCACCTGAGGCGTGAGGTTTCCCGCATTGAGCCCACGCTTTTCAAAGAAACCGCCCACCCCCCAGGCAATGGCGGTGATGAGTGCCAGGATCTGAGGCTTCATCTTGTCCTCCGTCGTGGTAAGGATGAGGGTCTAGTCATTGAGCGTCCAGGTCAGATCTTCGGTCAGATCAACCTCATACTCCTCGGTCAGCGTCTCACCGTCACAGTCGGCAGCCTGGAGATCATAGGTGTCGGGCTCAACGTAGAACAGGCGCAGCTGGCCTGACTGAATCGTCTCGTTGGCCCCCATCCAGTCATCACCCCAGTCATCGCCCGAAGAAGGGGAGATGAAGACGTAACAGACTTCAGTGCTTGACTCGTTGCTGATGAGCAACCGCACCGTGGATCGGGAGTCACCGACCTGCACGGTCGTGTCATCCGCGATCTCCCACTCGGTCGCCATCACGGCCTGATCGCAGTTCTCAACCTGCACGTCGTAGGTGTCGTCGTCCATGTTGAACGTTCGGCTGTCACCCGGAGCGATCCTCTCGTCGGAGCCAAGCTGATCATCGCCCCACGCATCCGAATCGCTGGGCGAGATCAGGACATAACAGATCTCGTCCGGGCTGCGGTTGTCGATCTCAATGTCGACGCCACTCGTCGACGAACCGCCACCATCCCCACCAAGAGCCGAGCACGCAAGCGAGAAGACGAGCACCAGACCTGCCAAAGCAAAGAGCACAGAGCGTTTCATCGCTATTCCTCCTTAGCGGACCGTAATCGCTCGAAGCAGTACGAGCGGCGTCCACAGATATGCCAGTCATGTGCCATTATAGGCGAATCAGCCAGAAGGCGGAAAGGCAATTCGACCGGACGCCAGAGGATCGTGTGGTTGCCCGCTATGGGCTTGCCCGTTTCCACGGGTGGCCTGTACAATGACCCAAGACCACTCGGGGAGGCAACGGCGTGCGAATCGCGATGGTGACGGGTGAGTATCCGCCCGCGGAAGGCGGCGTGGGCGCCTTCACGCACCAACTGGGGCTGGCGCTTGGGGCCGCAGATCACGAGGTCCACATCCTCACGACCGGCAACTCCGGTTCCGGCAGCGAGGAAGGGCTCATCGTCCATCGAGAGGTGGAACGTTGGGATCTGCACGGGCTGATCAGGGCCCGCCGCACCCTGCGAAACATCGCTCCAGACATCACGAACCTCCAATATGAACCCGCCGCCTACGGGATGCGGGGCGCAATCACGCTGGCGGGCGAGATCCTGAGCGCCGGCAGTCGCTGCCCACTCGTGGTCACCTATCACGATCTACTGCCACCCTACCTCTTCCCCAAGGCCGGTCCGCTGCGTCAGCGGAGCGTCTGGCACCTGGCGCGGAACACCGGCGGCGCGATCGCGACGAACCGCGAGGATCACCTGGTTCTGGGCGAGCGACTCGCCAGGCGCAGGGTGCCCCTGCGCCTCATTCCCATCGGTAGCAACATATATGCAGCGCCGCCGCAGGACTTCGACCGCGACCGGTGGCGCGCGGCGCGCGGTTACGCGCCCGGCGACCTGGTGGTAGGGTTCTTCGGCTTTCTCAACCGGTCGAAGGGGATCGAGACCCTGCTCGACGCGGTGGCCTGGCTAGGGGCTGGCGGGCTGCCTGTGCATCTGCTCTTCATCGGCGGGCGCACGGGCACGAGCGACGCCACCAATGCCGCCTACGCTGAAG
>JAKJAE010000275.1 GCA_022707665.1 Chloroflexota bacterium | reverse complement strand
AGGGCGCCCGTCCAGGTGCCAGGGACGCTGTCAGTGCCGGGGACTTTCCGCAGTCCCCGGCACTTTCCGGACGGAGACGCTGCGCAAAGGCCGCGATCGTGCGTCAGGGGCTGAGGGAGCAGCGTGTCCGCCCCCATCCTGAAATGCACCCCGACCAAATGGTCGCTTGCCGTGCTGGGGAATGCCAGTATTCTGTGTGGCTACGTCTCAGTGCGGGCATACCGAGTCTCGGGGAGCGTCGCGATGCGGAATCGAAACACTTTCCTGGTGGCAGGCCTTCTTGTTGTTGCTGCTGTCATTTACCTGATTGTCTCGAGCACCGGAACCACTGCTCAGTTCTTCGTCACCGTCGCCGAGTTGCAGGCGATGGGCGAAGAGGCCCTGGGGCGCAACATCACGGTTTCCGGCGCTGTGTTAGGCGAAACCATCGTGTATGATGCGATGCTCCCGCAGGTCACCTTCACGATCGTCGAGGTCCCGGCAGACCCTGATGAGGTGGAGGCGGCCGGCGGACTGGCGCAAGTACTCCACGACGCCACACTTGATCCCACCCGGTCTCGGCTCGAGATCGTGTACAACAGCGTGAAACCGGATCTACTCACGAACGAGGCACAAGCCATCGTCCGTGGCACCCTGGGCGAGGATGGCCGTTTTATAGCCGATGAACTGCTCCTCAAATGCCCCTCGCGCTACGAAGACGAGGTCCCCGCACAGGTGGTTGACTAGATGATCGCGGAAGTTGGCCGCAATCTGGTTGCGCTATCGCTGGTGCTGTCGCTCTACACGGGCGTTGCCGCGTTGGGGGGAATCCGTCGTCGTGATGATCGCTGGGCTCAGAGCGCGCAGCGCGGCTTAGTTGCGACGGCTGCGCTGCTGGGTGCTGCGCTCCTGCTCTTGTTGTTGGCGTTCCTGATCAACGACTTCTCTGTGCGTTACGTGGCCCAACATTCGGCGACTTTCTTACCCGTCTACCTGAAGATTTCCGCAGTCTGGGCCGGGCAGGAAGGATCGCTGCTGCTCTGGTGTGCGCTGCAGGCGCTCTTCGGAGCCCTCGCCGTCACGCGTCCCTCTGAGAAGGCACGCGCTCTCGCGCCGTGGGCGACGGTCTTCCTGAGTCTGATCACGGCTTTCTTCGTTGCGGTGACGGCACTCCTGTCCAATCCGTTCGCTCCGACCGGAGTGGCACTCACAGAGGGTCAGGGGCTCAACCCGCTGTTGCGGCATCCAGGGATGATCTTTCACCCTCCCGCGCTGTACGTGGGCTACGTTGGCCTGGCCGTGCCCTTTGCATTTGCGCTCGCTGCTCTGATTACGCGCCGGCTCGGTGACTGGACCGCCGCGATCCGAACCTGGACACTCATCGCGTGGTTGGGCCTGGGCGTGGGCCTGCTCCTGGGAATGCGCTGGGCCTACGACGTGCTTGGGTGGGGCGGCTACTGGGGATGGGATCCTGTGGAGAATGCCGGGTTGCTGCCCTGGCTTACGGCAACGGCGCTCGTGCATGGCGCCGTGATGCAGGAAGAGAGACGGGGCTTTCAGGTCTGGAACGTGTTGCTGGCTGTCTTTTCGTTTGCGCTGGTGCTCTTCGGAACCTTTGCCACGCGCAGCGGCATGATCCAGTCGGTGCATGCCTACACGCAGTCCAACCTTGGGCCATACTTTCTCTCGGCGATCGCGGTCACGCTCGTCGGTTCATTAGGGCTGCTGTTGAGCCGGCGTAAGGCGCTAGGGTCGCCTGCCACCCTGGAGACGTTGCTCTCTCGCGATGGGATGTTCTTCCTGACCCTGGTGGTGCTCTCGCTGCTTGCATTCTCGGTCTTCATCGGCAGTGTTCTGCCGACGATCACCGAGGCTCTGACGGCGCGGCGCTTCGAGGCGGGGCCTGCTTGGTTTGACCGTGTGACCGGGCCACAGTTTGCGTTGTTGGTTTTACTCATCGGAATCTGCCCGCTCCTGGGGCGAGCAGCCACAGCGCTGGTGCGGCTCCGGTCACGGGTAGTACTGCTCGTTGCCGGTGCTGTGGGTGTTCCCCTGTTGTTGGCTGTAGCGGGCTTCACTGAGCCGGTCTCACTGATCGGCTTTGCGGTAGTCGGGCTCGCTGGCGTAGTGACGGTGGGTGAGCTGGTGGAAGGTACGCTCACGCGAAGCCGGCGTACCCATGAGGCGCCGCTGAATGCCTTCTGGCACCTCATCCGCCTGCAGCGGCGGAAGTATGGTGGCTACCTGGTGCACGTGGGGGTCGTCCTGATGGCCGTTGGGATCATTGGGACCCGGCTATACCCTTACGAGATTCAGCAGACTCTGCAGGTGGGGCAACCGTTTGAAGTGGGGCGCTACACCCTAGTCTACGAGCAGTTCCGCCAGGAGTTCGTTGACGATCACACGCGTAGCTACGCGACCGTCTCCGTCTATATCGATGGTAAACCTGCCTCGGTGCTAGAGCCGCGTCTGGATGACTACACGAGCATTGGCCAGTCTCTCACCATTCCTGCTCTGCGCCCGATGGTGCGAGAGGACCTCTATCTGATCCTTGCTGGCTGGTCCGATAATGGGGACATGGCGACGTTCAAGATCGTGCTGAATGTCCTGGTCAATTTCCTCTGGTTTGGCGGCCTGGTCTTCCTGACAGGGGGGGCTCTGGCACTTTGGCCGCGGATGCAGAGCCGGCTCTGGTCGATCGTTGCAGCGGTGCTTGGCCTTGCCCTCCTTGCCGGATCTGCCTGGGCCATGTGGGGCGCGACGCATGGAAGGGTGGAGGGCGGGGGAGTACGTCCGCTGGTAGGGCAGGAGGCTCCCGGATTCCGTCTGCAACTGATCGACGGCAGCAGTGTCGCCCTGGCTGATCTCAAGGGGCAGGTCGTCCTCGTGAACTTTTGGGGTTCCTGGTGTCCTCCCTGCCAGGAGGAGATGCCTGACCTTCAGGCGACATGGGAGGAATTCGCCGCCCGTGGTGTCGGCTTTGTGGGGATCGCCTACAGGGATGAGCTGGGGGCGGTCGAAGAGAGCCTGGCCACGTTCGGCACGACGTATCCCGTCGGGATGGATGTGGGCGAAAGGATCGCCGGCCTGTACGGGATCACGGGGGTGCCCGAGACGTTCATCGTGGACCAAGAGGGGCGCATTGCCCACGTGCACATTGGGCCGGTTACGGCTGACGTATTGCGAATGGAACTGGACGCTTTGCTGGGGACTACCGGAGACTAAGAGGACAACATGAGCCTGGGCACGATTCTGGTGAGCCTTGCAGTGGTTCTCGGTGTGGGGGCGTACGTCGCCTGGCCGTTCCGCCGCGCTGGCGATACAGTGGCGGACGGTGCGGATGTGGAGCGGCTGGTCGAGGCATGGGTGAGGCGTGCGCAGGCCGCTCAGATCGCCCAGGTCGCTGTGGTCGGAGAAGGTAGCGGTGAGCTTCAAGGCGGGATCGCTCGGGCCTCGAAACCTGGACATGCCGAAGAGCTTACTCCAGTTGTGTCGGCTTCCAGCTCTGGCGATGATGCAACCGTCAACTTCTGCCCCTACTGCGGAAGACGTGTGGAGCAGGACCACGTTTTCTGCCCGAAGTGTGGCAAGCAACTTTCCAAGGGGAAGGTGCGGTGATGCAACCGGTGGCCAGGCGATCGGTACTGCCGCTAGAACGGGCGTTGCGATGGGCGTCAGAAGCAACGCCGAGGTCGGTGCTCAAAGGTCGGCACTGGCGCTGGAGTCGCCTCGTGCCGTGGGTCCTGATCATAGCTCTCGCGTGGTCCAGCGTCGCAGTAGCTCAGGGCAATGGAGGCAGTGTCTCTGGCACCGTGAACAACGCCACTCCCGGCGGTGTGCTGCCTGTGGGCGCGCCGGTGGTGCTGCAATTCTTCAGCGAAGGCGCGTGGACCGGCACCTACACGACGACTCTGGAGGCTGACGGTACATACCAATTCGACGCTCTGGGAGCCGCTGCCGGTGGTGATTTCCTCGTCAACCTGGTCTATGAGGATGTAGCCTACTTCTCGCAACCCGGGAAACTGGAGGGCGACACGGTGCAGGCCGACATCAGCATCTTCGAGACCACGGAGGACCCTGCCGGGGTTCAGGTTGACCAAGCGCATCTGTTCATCGTGCCGTTGGGCGATCGTGTCCAGGTCGCTGAATACTACCTTCTGGGCAGCAGCAGTGAGCGCACCTATATAGGCACCCTGCAGGAGGGAAACGATCAAAGGACGACGGTTACGTTCCACCTGCCAGATGGAGCAACATCTCTGACGTTTCAGGATCAGGGGCTGGGGGACCGCTTCCTGGGCGACAGCGCATCTTTCCGCGATACGATGCCGATTCCTCCGGGGACTGCTACGACTGAGATCGACTTCAGCTATGAGCTGCCTTACAGCGAGGGGATGGAGCTCACGCGAGAGATGGATGTACCGGTCAGTGCGGCCGTGATTATCGTCAACGGATCTGAGGTTGGCATCGAGGGCGACGGTGTGGTCTTCGGTGGCATGATCGACACCCAAATGGGACAAGCCGCGTCCTATATGGCAGGGCCCTTGGCGGCAGGCACGCCGCTTACCCTGCGCCTG
>JAKJAE010000274.1 GCA_022707665.1 Chloroflexota bacterium | reverse complement strand
CCAGTGCCTGACGTAAACCGCGTCTTGACGCCACGACTGGCATAGGCTGATGCCAGAAAAGACTTGGACCACGGCGTATCATCGCCATCAATGAAGGCGCGCTCTGAGCCGTAGACAGAGAGTGTCTCAGAGTAGGTTGTGAGTCCGCGGAAGCCAAGACGCAGGTTGGTGGCTTCCTCAACAGAGCACTGAGTCAGGACACCTCCATTGCCAACCTGTGAGCCCACAAGTATCGCAAGCGCATTGAGGGGAGCGTAACGGCTGACCCCCACTGTCGTTTCGATCTCGCGGAAGCCGCGGAGGGCGGCCTCCGCCGCGTCGGCCGCCAAGAGCGCCGGGTGCTCCTTGCGATTGGTGACGTGCGCCTGGTTGGCCGGCGTGCGACGTGCGCGCATCTTCGCAAGTCCCATCATCATCTCAAGCACCGTCATCTCTTGCACAATGTCGACGAGTTTGGCTGCAGTGCACCCGCGGGTGAAAGCAAGCACTTCCTCACGTGTGACGTTGATATCCACCAGCATCCGAGCGATCTCGCGCGATGGTGTGGCCATCGCGATCTCGGCGGATGCCAGATCGATACTGTGCGCCGCCACGAACCTGTCGATGAGGTCGAACTCCTCCACTCGTTTGCCGTCCATCTCCACGATGGTACCGTTGCAGATACGCAGGCTGGGCTGGGGGTCGGCAGGGCTCCCGAGTGCTATGAGGCCTGCTTCGGGCCAGGGGGTGATGAACGTCTCTCGATGCACAGGGCGTTGCGCTCGCATATCCTGCCGTTTTGTCACGATGCTTTCGCTCCTTCCGGACACGGTTTGGCAACTGTCGCGCAGAGATCTTAGTATCGGTGCGTTCACTGTCAAGAGTGCCAGCTTGCGCCAGCGGTGATGCAGCAAACGCTTGGAGCACATGCGGTCCTGGGGGATGGTGGTATAGTGCCTGTAAGCACGAACAGGTCGATTCGCCATCGAAATCACTAGAGAGGAGCAGAGATCAATGAGTTCGATCAGAGTCACAGTCTGGAACGAGTTCCGACATGAGAAGTCCGATCCCAAGGTCACCGCACTGTATCCCAGAGGCATTCATGGGGCCATTGCGGAATTCCTCGCGTCACAGGGCTTCGAGACCCGCACCGCTACCCTCGATGAGCCCGAGCATGGGCTGACTCAGGAAGTGCTGAACAACACTGACGTCCTGATGTGGTGGGGGCATATGGCGCACGGCGAGGTCAGCGATGAAGTGGTTGCACGGGTGCACGAGCGGGTGTTGGCGGGCATGGGGCTGATAGTGCTGCACTCGGGTCACTTCTCCAAGATCTTCCGGGCGCTGATGGGAACGACGTGTAACCTGAAGTGGCGCGAGATCGGTGAGAAGGAGCGGCTTTACGTGGTCGAGCCCGGGCACCCGATTGCCCAAGGGCTGGGAGAGTTCATCGAGATCCCGCATACCGAGATGTATGGAGAGCGCTTCGACATCCCCGCGCCCGACACGCTTGTCTTCATCAGTTGGTTCCAGGGGGGGGAGGTGTTCCGCAGCGGTTGCTGCTATCACCGTGGTGCCGGCAAGGTGTTCTACTTCCGGCCCGGGCACGAGACGTTCCCGATTTTCTACCAACCGGAGATCCAGAAGGTGCTGACCAACGCCGTTCGTTGGGCCGCACCTGTTGCCGGGCCAACGGTCACATTTGGGCACAGGCCCCAGCCGATGGAGCACGTCGAGCCCTTCCTGGGCTAGGAATTCGTCAGCGTTCAGACACAAGAGAGGAGTCGAATCCTGATGTTGCCACCAGTAGCCCTTCAGTTGTACTCTGTGAGGGAGTACGCTCAGACCTCGTTTGAGGCAGCCGTGCGGCGAGTCGCGGCCATGGGATATGCAGGTGTCGAGCCTGCGGGGTTTCCGGGTTCCACCCCCGAGGCTGCGGGGAAGCTGTTTCGTGAGCTTGGCCTCGCAGTGCCCAGCGCGCATACTGCTCTGCCTCTCGGGGACCAGGAGGCGGCGGTCATTGAGGCAATGGACGCTATCGACTGCCCACGGATCATTTCGGGTATGGGTCCGGATGCCTTTTCGTCCGTTGACCAGACGAAGCGCACGTGCGACGTGTTCAACCAGGCTGCAGCCGTCGCCAGGGCACACGGAAAGGCGTTCGGCATTCACAACCATTGGTGGGAGTACACGCTCGTCGAGGGGCACTATCCCTACCAGTTGATGGTCGAACTGCTGGCCCCGGATGTTTTCTTTGAGGTTGATACCTATTGGGTACAGACTGCCGGCGCCGATGTCGTCAGCGTGCTCAAGGAACTGGGTGGACGGGCACCGATCTTGCATATCAAGGATGGTCCCTGTGTTCAGACCGAGCCTATGACAGCCGTTGGTTCAGGCTCGATGGACTTTCCCACGATCTTAAAGGCTGCTGGCGGTGTTCCTCAGTGGCTGATCGTCGAGCAGGACCGCACGGCTGGCGACATGATGGCGGATGTGGCTGCTAGCATTACCTATCTGGTCCAGAACGGTCTGGGCCGGGGCAAGTAGCACTGCAATGCTGTGAGTCGAGAGCGCGAGGCGTTTTGCCTCGCGCTCTCTCGTTCGACGGGATCGGTTAAGGTCGTCTCAGTACACTACGTCGACGTGTCGTCTGGTACGAGCCGACTCGAGGATGGCGGCTGACACGCAGTCCGCCCGGTAGCCATCCTCAAACGTCGCGCCGTAGGGGCTGACCTCGTGGTCGTTCGCGACGCAATCTACGAAGTGGGTGAGTTCGTGGATGAAGCTGTGCTCCCAGCCAATCATATGGCCCTGTGGCCACCAGTTCGACCACCAGGGGTGACTCGGCTCGCTCACCTTGACGTTGGCAAACCCCTGTGTTGTCTTGGGTTCGGAATCCACCCAATAGACGTTGAGCTCGTTGAGACGTTCCAGGTCGAACTCGATCGAACCAAACTCGCCGTTGACCTCGACGATCTCATGGTTCTTCCGTCCAGCAGCAAAACGGGTAGCCTCGAGGGTACCTATCGCACCATTCGCGAATCCGACTGAAGCTACGAAGGCATCGTCGATCTCCACCGTTCCCACCTTCCCATCAGCGGTTGGGCGGTGCTCAGTGAAGATGCGGGTCATCGCTGCGACCGTCTCAACTTCGCCAACCAGGAAGCGGCCCAGGTCGATGAGATGGGTACCGAGATCACCCAGCGCGCCACATCCGGCGACGTCCTTCTCCAGCCGCCACGTCATCGGCGTATGGTAGTGCGGTAGCACCCATTCCTGCAGGTATGTCGCCCGGTAGTGGTATATTCGGCCGAGTTTCCCGCTCTCGATGAGCTCGCGCGCAAGCCTGATGGCCGGTAGGAAGCGATAGTTGAAGCCGACCATATGCTTTACGCCAGCTCGGGTCGCAGCGTCCCACATGGCCTTCGACTCCTCAGGCGATCGTCCCAGGGGCTTCTCACAGAAGATGTGCTTTCCGGCCTCCGCTGCGGCTATCGTGGGCGCCATATGGGCGTTGTTGGGTGCACCATTGTCAAAGATCGCCACCTCTTCATCGGCAATGAGCTCGTGCCAGTCCGTGTAGTAGCGCTTGTAGCCGTAACGCTTTGCAGCCTCGGCCACCCCATCGGGGTTTCGACCGCATATTGCCACCAGGTCCGGGATCGCGGGCGGTGGGTACATCATGTAGGGGATCTTCTTGAACGCGTTGCTGTGTGCCTTTCCCATGAAGGCATAGCCCAGCATGCCGATGCCGACGTGTGGTGCCTCGCGGTCGGCGCGTGCGCCGGCCATCGTCGTGAAACCGCCACTCTCCGACATAGGATCCTCCTTGTCCAGGTCCGGGCGATGGGATCAGTCGCTGCTGAAAGCAGCGTCGAACGCGACATCCGATGGCCGGAAGTCCTGACGCCGGATCATCGCCAGCGCTTCTGGCGCGCCGTACTCGCGGTCCATACCGCTGTCCTCCCACTCGATCGACAGAGGCCCGTTGTAGCCAATGCGATTCAACGCGCGGATGATCGGGTCCCACCGGACATCACCGTGACCGGGCGAGACGAAATCCCATCCCCGGCGTGGATCGCCGAAGTCCAGATGCGAAGCGAGGATGCTGGTCCGGCCGTTCAAACGGACGCGGGAGTCCTTCACATGTACGTGGAAGATGCGATCACTGAAGGCGTCGATGAACTCGACCGGGTCGATGAACTGGTGGATCAAGTGACTCGGATCGAAGTTAAACCCGAACGAGGTATGCCTCCCAAGTGCAGCCAGGGCGCGCTCGGCTGTGACGATGTCATAGGCAATCTCGGTTGGGTGTACCTCGAGCGCGAACTTCACGCCCTCCTTCTGGAAGACGTCGAGGATCGGTAGCCAACGATCGGCAAAGTCTTGGTAGCCGGCCTGGATGAAGGCCTGAGTCGTCGGGGGGAAAAAGTAGAACGCCCCCCAGACGGAACTCCCGGTGAACCCATTCACTGTGTCCACGCCAAAGAGCTTGGCAGCCCTGGCGGTGTTCATGATCTCCTCGGCAGCACGTTGTCTGACACCCTCGGGATCGCCATCGCCCCAGATCCGGTC
>JAKJAE010000273.1 GCA_022707665.1 Chloroflexota bacterium | reverse complement strand
CCTATGCCTGCACCAGCGGCGGCTATGGGCGCCACGGCCCGATCGTCCGCTGCCGGCAGTGCGGCCTGGTCTATGCCGCGCCGCGCCCCGCTCACGACGAAGTCCTCGATCTCTACACCGCGGTCCAGGACCCACTCTACGTCGCCGAACGCGCCGGGCGCATCCTGACCTTCGAAAACCACCTCAAGCCCATGGAGCGCTTCACCGGTCCGGCAGGTGGCCGCCGCCTGTTGGATGTAGGCGCCTATACCGGCGTCTTCGTCGAGATCGCGGCCAGGCACGGCTGGGATGCCTGGGGCGTCGAGCCGAGCGCCTGGGCGGTCGAGGAGGCGCGCCGCCAGGGACTGCAGATGGTGCTGGGCACCCTGGAAGACGGGAGCTTCTCAGCCAGTAGCTACAGCGTTGTCACCCTCTGGGATGTCATCGAGCATGTCGACAATCCTCTGCTAACGCTCCAGGCAGCCTGGCGCGCACTCGAGCCAGGCGGTTACCTGGTCGTTCACACCATGGATCTCAATAGTCTCTTCGCGCGCCTGATGGGGAAACGCTGGCCCTGGTTCATGGAGATGCACCTCACCTACTTCACGCGTGCGACGCTCTATGCCATGCTCGTCAAGGCGGGATTCTCGGTCACCTGGATGGGCGCGCAGGGTCGCTATCTCCACGCGGGGTATCTCGCCAGCCGCGTCACCGCGCTGCTTCCTCCTGTCGGGCGTCCGCTCGAACGGATCGTCGCCGCCATCGGGCTCGACCAACGCCCGGTGCGCATCAATCTGGGCGATCTGTTCACCACCTACGCGCGCAAGCCCGTCTGAGACCTTCGGGAATCGCTGCGGTTCCGGAACCCTTGCGAGGGTCCAGAAACCCTCGCAAGGAGAGAGGTCCAACGATTTGACCAATCCCAAACCCGCTGTTAGAATTACCGAGGCCCCGCGGGGGGCCTTCGCGTTATTGGGTCCAGCGTTTACTCTATGAGGGGAGAATCAATGATCTATCGTACATTAGGCCGCACAGGACTGAAGGTCTCGCAACTGGGCTTCGGCGCCATGCGCCTGCCGATGACCGAGCGGGACGGCCAGCAGGTCGTGGACCGCGATCTGGCGATCCCGATGATCCATCGGGCGTTTGAGGCCGGGCTGAACTACATCGACACTGCCGTCGGCTACTGCAACGAGGACAGCCAGCGCGCTGTCGGAGCAGCGTTGAAGGGATGGCGGGACAAGATCGTCGTCTCGACCAAGAACCATTACTACGGCGAGGACGAGGGCGAGTGGTGGAAGAACCTGGAGAACAGCCTCGAACGCCTGGGCGTCGACTACATCGACATCTACAACCACCACGGCATCAACTGGGATCGCTACGTCAACGCCGTCGAGCCTCGTATCAGCAAATGGATGCTCAAGGCCAAGGACCAGGGTCTCATCCGCCACATCTGCACCTCGTTCCACGACAGCAACGAAGCGCTGATGAAACTGGTGGACACCGGCTACGTCGAGTCGATCACGGTGCAGTACAACCTTCTCTACCGTGACCTCGAAGAGGGCATTGCCCACGCCAAGGAAAACAACGTCGGCATCGTGGTGATGGGCCCGGTCGCCGGTGGACGGCTTGCAGGGCCTTCCGACGTGCTCACCGGCCTGGTCCCGGGGATCGAGCGGGTTCCGGAGCTGGCGCTGCGCTTCGTGCTGGCCAACCCCAACGTCACCGTCGCCCTCTCGGGCATGGGTACGCTGCAGATGGTCGAGGAGAACGTGGCCATCGCGGCGGATGAGATCAACCTCACCGCAGCCGACATTGCCACGATCGACGCGCACGTGCAGCGCCTGGTCGAGATGGAGAAGCTCTACTGCACCGGCTGCAAATACTGCCAACCGTGCCCACAGGACGTCAACATCCCCTACATCTTCGAGATGTACAATCTGGGCAAGGTCTACGGGCTGTGGAGCACGGCGCGCGAAAACTATGCCAACTTCCCTGACCAGAAGTGGATCGGCGGCAAGCAGGCCGATGCCTGCATCGAGTGCGGCATCTGCGAGGAGAAGTGCCCGCAGCACATCGAGATCCGCGAGCAACTCAAGGCTGCCCACGCCGCGTTGGCACGGTAATGGGGCTGTAGAAGTCAGCGGCTGGCAAGGGATGGGACCGGACCGCTCCGGACGTGACCCATCCCTTGTCGCCAGGTCTCATCCCTTATACTGGCGGCACTAACTCAGGAGATGCCCTATGGAACACGGCCCATCCATACGCGTCTATGCGAGCGGGCGACAGTTCGTCGTGGTCCCGCTGGTGACTGGCGAAGGCGGCGTGCTGATAGAGGCCACGCCGGTGCAACCCGTCTACCTGACGATGGGACGGCCCGTCGCCTACACGCTGACCAGGGCCGTCCGCGACGCCAGGGCACGCAGTGAGATGACGACGGACGTCAAAGCCTGGGATGGTGAGAACGGAAAGTGGTGGGCACACCACCTGCTACGGGTGACGATCACCTGGGCGGTGGACGGGATCGAGATCGCGTCGGGGCCCCGAGCCAAAGCAAATGCCGGAGCGCCTGTGGAAGGTGAAGCAGAAGAACACTTCACCCTCCCCGCAGAGACCCCGGCATCCGAGCTCGCCGACTGGCTGATCCGCCACCTCGGCGAGCGACTCCACGCAGCCTAACGCTTTTCCCAGGACGCGCCCTGTCGCTCCAGATAGTCCTTGATCTTCGGCATCCCCGTCATCTTCTCGTAGAAGAAGTTGTTCACGATATTGATGACCTCGGCGCGTGCCGCCTCAGCCTCAGCGTTGAGCGCGTTCCCCTGTTGCTGCGACAGGCTGGAGCGTAGGCGCAGCAGCCGGCGCACGATCTCTGTCTCCTGCTCCCCCTCCAGCGCATCAATCACCGAGAGGATCAAGGCGTCAATCTGAGCGTTGATGCGCTCGCGCGAGATACTCGAGCCCGATCGCGAAGCGTCGTCGACCGTGCGAATCAGGCTGTGCACCTGATAGAGCATCGTGGTCGGCTCGTCGAAGAGCTCGCGCAGGTACGCCGCCTCCTCATAGGCCCCGGTCAGTCGGAAGATGTTGTAGAGCCGCTTGGCTGCCTTCCCGTAGTTGATGGGGTCCTTCGTCACGGCCTTCTCCACCTCGCGCCCCAGCGCTGCCACGTAGTCTGCAAGGGCGTCGGAGGAAACGTGCTTCACCAGCTTGGAGAAGATGGGCACCGACTCCGCCTCCAGATAGACTTCCTGGAAATAGGGGTCCAGATACCCATCCAGAGGCACGACTGTGCCGTCCGGTGCCTCCCACGTTGCATCGAGCATGTTGCTCGCATTGCCCAGTGTGCCGTGTGCCGGGTCAGCGACCACCCAGTCCAGCTTGCACCACCCCGGCTCCCGCGCAGCATCCTCCCACGTCACCGTAACCTGTGTGCCATCGAGCCGTGTCCCCGTGAGCTGCCCTGCCTCGACCTCCGCGGCAGTCCAGCCGATGGGAGATCCAGCCCTCGCCATCCGCCCATTGCGCATCATGTCCTCGGGATAGGATCCCAGCTTGACCTCGATCAACTGATAGGTGTCTCCGCGCAGCGTCTTGAGCGCCTTCTCGCGCATGATCTGGCCCAGGATCTGACAGGCCTCCTCCTGCGTGTCGGCGATCACGTTGACGCGTTCGAAGAAATCCGCATCGCCCGGATAGGTCTGAATCTTGGACTGCGCCGCTGATCCCGACAGCGCCAGGGCTGTCTCGACCTTCCCGGGAATATCCTCAAACTCGACCAGGCGCCCGAGCTCACGGAAACGGGCCAGTTGTTGGGGGCTGAAATCCAGCATCGTCACGCGGTGACCGTAGACGCCGCTCTCGGTGTCCACCACCACATCGGAGCCTGCCTGTTGCGTCGCCATTGCCGTCAGCCACTGTAGCGCCGCTTCCTCGTCAATGTGAACACCCAGCCGCTTGGCCGACTCGATGATCCGCTGCAGGCTAGCATCCGGTGCTGCTCCGTTTGCATCCGTCATCACGTACCTCCTGATCTAGCTGTCTGGACCCTTGCGGACTTCGCAAGAAGCCCAAGGACCCTATTCCGATCGTGCCCGCACTTCCTCGAGGATATGGGCGAACACTTCAGCCTGGTCGCGCGCGTCCTGCAGAGCGTTGTGGGTCAACTTGCGCCCGCCCAGGTACCGCGCTCCAAACGCACGCATCGACGTCTGGGCCCAATGCACACCCGCAAACCCCATGTAGAACGCCTTGATGTCCAGGGCGCTGTGGCCAAAGGGGTTCCTCTGCAGGTAGCGGTGAAAATAGTCGTTGACGAACATCCAGTCAAAGGGCGCGTTGAGCGCCACGAAGACGGGGCGTTCCGTGTCAGGCACGACCTCGCGCAACCACGCCTCGAACATGGCCATGGCTCTGGCCGGTGGCTCACCCGTCTCCGCCAACGTCTGCAGGGACAGCCCCGAAATCGCCAGCGATCCGGGGATTGCCTTGCCCGTCACCGGTTGCAGCTCGACGTAGAATCCCTGCTCGCGATCATCGATCCGGCATGCACCGATGGACAGCATGTCATAATCGCTGGGATTCGGACCCG
>JAKJAE010000272.1:315-4569 GCA_022707665.1 Chloroflexota bacterium | reverse complement strand
CTCCCAGGCGTCTAGGGTGTTATTTTTCGGCCGGTAGCCCAACTGGTGTCCACGAATCGTCGCATACGGCGTGGTGGAAAGGCGCAACGTGTCGGGGACCTGGACCGAGCCGGGGCGCATCGCCATCTGACGCAACAGCCGGCCAATGCCGTAGAGAATGCCGCGAGCATCGTGGCCCGTCACCAGGACTGCCGGCATAGGGTCAGAAGCGACGACCAGACGAAAGCCCTCCGGCCCCGGCACCTCAAGCTCTGCCAGAGGACCGGCCAGCGACGCCGGCAAAGCGGGGAGGCTCGCGTCGTCGCAGACGATCACGCTCGGCGTTGATGCAGCCGGTGCATCTGCCAGCACCGGCCAGCGGAGCCCGGTGCGCCGCTCTACCTCTTCGACAAGAGCGAGAACAGCCTGATGCCCTGGGCCACTCTGCGCAGCCCCCAACGCAACGACGACAGCGTCTACCAGATCACCAGCAACCATTCGGCAAGCCTTCCGGGGCGATGATGAGTATCCCTAACCATGATGACGTGAACTTGCAATAAAGGATACTCGAATTCTCTAACCACGCTAGGCCACAAGATCGACCCAGAAGGGACTCAACCAGGCACAATGCCCATCGGTCTGGCGGATTCGAACGTAGTACACGACATCTTGCAATGGACGTCCGGGCCGGTCATCTTCCCACACCACATCTAGGTCCGGCGAGTCGGGCTCAACGTGGAGGTCGGCAAGGACCACCCCCATCGACACAATCTGCACAGCGTCCAGAGGCACCGTGCCGCGAACGCGAATCTGGAAAAGCCTGGGATCGTCTGGAGCGAGCACAAGCTCGCTCCCCATAGGGAACCCATTGAGCGTTGCATCGGCCACGATGCGCGCGCCGCTCGTGGCATAGCAGCGGCGCGCGTAGAGGCTGGCGAAGAGCGACCCGCCATCGAGGCGTGGCGACTGGATCGCGGTCAATCCACCGTACCCCGGCACGCCAGCAAGGCGGGAGGGCCAGCCCGTGTGGTTGTCAGTGCCGCCCACAAAACCCAAGCGGTGGCCGCGCATGAGGGCCGTCTGCACGCTCCCTCCGAACCCTCCCCACCTCACGCGCCATCGGACATCCGGCGCCTCAGACTCAAAGGCGCCCCGATTCTGCACCATCTCCACCAGCCGAAGTCCCTGACGTAGCAACGGCGTCGCCAATGGCCAGTGCATCGCGCACCAGAAGGGACGCCCATCCTTATACAGAACCTCCGCCCGTACCGAGGAGTCCATATTCGTGTGGTGCGGCACGATGACAGCGCGCCCCTCGGGGCAGAGTGCGGACAGGATCTCCAGAGGATAGCTGTTGTGGCTCTCGCGCCAGACGGGAAGCAGCTCGTGCGGGAAACGCTTGATGATCTGGAGAAACGTATCGAAGTCTGCGGTGATCAGGTTAGCATGCCCGTAACGCCCACTGAGCTCGGCACTGGGGATCGTACAGAACCGTCCCGGCTCGTCGAAGCGACGACAGATCTCAGCCTGTTCGATCGGCAAGTGATGCACATAGGTCCCGTCTGCAAAGAGATGATCTGCCGGGCCAGCAAAGTCCAACGCCAGCTCATCGCGGGCACTGGTCAGTGCAGCTTGCAGCGATCGCTGACCGTCCGCACTCACCTCCGTGTGCCAGTGGAACTCGCCAAAGTAGATTGGGGTCCCATCGACCGAACGTGGGAGTGCGTTAGTTGTGGCACGTCGCCCGGCCTCATCGGTCACGGATCCCCGAAGCCTGGAAGCTGAATCACGATCGTCCCATTCCCAGCCGATCACCGGCGTGGCACACGCTCCCTGAATCGGCGTCACCAGACGCCGGCGATCGCCCAGAGCAACCGTTTCCCGTGCCTCCTTGTCAGGGTGCGTCGGGTTCCCGTAGGCGTCAAAGTGCTGGACAACGATGTGCCCGTCAGCTTTCAACACAGCCTCCAGGTGGTCGACCGGACCCGCCATAAAGCAAATGCCGAGCGAGTCCGCCACCGGTGTGCATTCCAGGGCATCAGGCGTGGCGACCTTGCCCAGGTGCAATACCCACATCAAGTCGGCGGTCGTAGCCCCCGACGGATCGGGCCCCTCCAGCGTGGGCCCAGTGTAGACCGTGACCTGCGTGCCTTTGGGCAGGTCCTCGAGCGCGCGAATCACCGCCATCGACAGCGTGCGGATATGCCACACCCAATCGCGCTGCATCGCCTGCCACGTATACCGCTGCTCGAAAGGCAACTCCGTAGCCGGTTCAGCGCCTTCGCCATCCCCGAGCACTGTCACCCCGGTGATCGCCAGACTCCGCAGCATGGTTGCGCTGTTGGCCTTGAGCCGCAGCAGCGTGCCGGCAGGCACAGGCTGGGTGAGCGTAAGGTCCAGGCGCGATGGTACCCCGTCGGTGACGGGAATCGATATCGCTCTCGGCGGTTGCACCATGGCTATGCCTCAAGACCTCAGCGAAAGCATCCGCGCGCTCAACGCGGCGCGTTGAGCATCCGGTCGGCAGCCAGCACACAGAACAGATAGTCGGCTGCTCCACCGATGACGTATTCGGTCTGCTGCCAGAAATAGGGCCACGGCTCCTTGAGCTCCATGAAGTCCGGCCGAATGAGCGCTGGACCGGAGATGACACCTCCCGGCGTATTGGACCAATCCACACGGTTTACACCATACGCCACCGTGATCGACTTTGCGCCGACACCCGAGACCAGCGACGTATTCGACGCTGGATGGCATCCATGGTTGTAGTTGAGCACGCGCAACAGGATCTCGCGATCCACCAAATCGGGGAAGGCGAGCCAGAACTCGTAGAGCCGCACCGCATAGCTCAGGAGCTGCCAGCCGATGCCCCAGATGTGCGGGCGGAAGTGGATGCCGAAGGGATTGGTCTTGAGCTCGAGCTCAAACTGCGCCAGCGCTCCTGCGACAGCAGCGCGCACCGCACCGGAAAAGGCCTCGTCCGCAATGACGGGCAATGCCCGGGCCACCGCGCCGCCCACCCACATGATGCGCTCCTCGATCAGGGGCAGCAGTGCCAGCAGCCGCTCCCGATAGCGTGCCTCGCCCGTGGTCAATAGAAGTTCAACCGCCGCCAGCACTTCCTGCGCCTCCACCCCACGGGGAACGTACGCCGCCGGCTGGATCACTGGCTCGTGCGCGTGTTCGTAGGCCCAGATCGTGGTCGCCGTCTGCAGGCACTCTTCGGCTAGGTCGGCGCGGTGCTCACGCAGGACGCGGCTCGCCGCTGCCAGTGCCGCCGCGACCTTGTACTCCAGCGCCGTGTCGCGGTTGGTGAAGGCCCACCGATCGTCCGCGATCGCTCGATCGTCCGCGATCGCTCGATCGTCCGCGACCGCTCGGTCATCTGCGACCGCTCGGTCGTCCGCGATCGTAGCACCGCCTGCCGGCCCCACGACGTTGTCGGTCATGGTCGCCGCGTCACCCAGGTGTACATACTGCTCGATCGTGCCCTCGATAATCCCGTGGAAACTGTGGCCCGCCGTCCGGTAACCGCCAAGCAGGTTCTCGACCCCGTGGCCGACCTGCTCGACGATGTCGGGCGTGCCATCGGGCATGTGGAGCAGCACCAGGCGTTTCTCGGGAAGCACCGTCGTCTGGTCTGATGACAGGCCAAAGAGCTCGCGAATCAGCGCCAGGGTGTGGGTTGTACCAGCCTGCGATCCCGCTGCCAGGTCATAATCCCCGGCATCGTGCCAACCGCCGCGGTCGAGACGGGGTATATGCTCGTAAGGTGCGTACTGCGTGTCGGTCTGCGCATACTGGCGATAGCCATCGAAGTGCACGTGATCCGTAGGCGCCTGGAGCGCATCGTCGAGATGGCAGGCCCCGTGCCAGGTATGATAACCATCCTTCACCGCCACATGACACATCTCCAGCACCGGCTGCCACACTTCATGGTGGTAGACCTCCGGATGGATCTCGAACCCTGGCGTGGCCTGGTCGGCGTACCGCACACGATAGAAGCCCGGCTCTTGCACAGCACTAAAGTCAAAGATGGCATAGGTCCAGCGCAACCAGCGCCCCCACGGAGCCGGTCGGGACGAAAGCACCGGCACGGGACCTTCCAACCCGATCCGCTCGAGCACAGCCTCGCCAACGATCTCATCCCGCGGGTCAAGCTCGAGGATAGCCTGCTTGACCTGGTCGGGGTGATAGCCCACCTGAGAGATACCGATCACGGGCGCCCGCCGCCATTCGGGGATGGCGTTCACAGTCAGTCGCCAAACGATAGCG
>JAKJAE010000272.1:0-230 GCA_022707665.1 Chloroflexota bacterium | reverse complement strand
CCGCCGCAGGGGATCCTCCGGCGCGGCAACCAGGCGCGTACCGCTGGCCAGCGGCGGACTGACCAACTCACCTGATGGCCCCTGCAGCCTGGGAGCGGCGGCGTGTTCCGGGAACGTTCGCTGGATGGAGGTGATATGGCTCGCGCCCCCCAACTCGAAGGTCTTTCCGAAGTAGGCACCGGGAAAGATCTCCAGGTTGAACCCGGCCTGACCCTCAACCGCGACGGGCA
>JAKJAE010000271.1:4323-4591 GCA_022707665.1 Chloroflexota bacterium | reverse complement strand
TGTGGGAACGTTGGCAGGCGGGGCTCCAGGTCCACTTCACGTTGCCGGAGCAGCTGCCGCGGCTGCGAATGTTGTTGATCCTGGACAATCTGACAGGTCACAAGTCCCCCGACCTGGTGTTGTGGTTGGTAGCTCATGGCATTATGCCGTTGTACACGCCCCTGAGCGGATCGTGGCTGAATATGAGCGAATCGATTCAACGGATCATCGTACGGCGCGCCCTGGGCGGACAGGACCCGCGCTCCCCAGAGGCAATCATTGAATGGCT
>JAKJAE010000271.1:0-4313 GCA_022707665.1 Chloroflexota bacterium | reverse complement strand
CCGCCACTGGTCGGAGCACCCCACGCCCTTCGAGTGGGGCGGGAAACGGGCTGTGCGTCGCATGCGGAGTCGGCAACGGCGTCACACCCTCGGCGGTTCCGGGGCATGTACTCATCACCCCATCCGCAGGCGCCCAGCCCTCATTGAAAAATGGACACGTCCGTGTCAAGTGACCCACTAGTGGAGCGGCGCTCAGTCACCCACTGCATCTGGCGTCTGGCGGTGGCTTGAAAAGGTCACCAACACAAGCTGGAACCGAGTCCCATTGCCTGGTCGCGACAGGAAAGATTGAGCTGATGCTCGACCCGATCGTAAGCGTCTGGGACTGCGGACCGTTTCCGCCCATCCTCCGCGAGGCGGGAGGATACTTCGGCGACTGGGCTGGGAACGCCACCATCCACGCGGGCGAAGCCCTCTCGACGACGCAGGCGCTCCTGCCGGAGGTTCTGCGTCTCGTCGAAGGTTCTGCTGGAGGTCTGCGTGACTGCAACGCCTCGGGACGTCTGACGTAATGAATGATGTGGACTGCTGAAAGACAAGGAGTGAGCCATGGTAGAGGAACCGTCTCCTTTTGTTGAAGAGGCACAACCCGATATCTCGCGACCCCGCCCCGAGGTCGAGGAAGAGGTCAACTCCGAAGTCTCGGAGCCACCTGCCGTGATCGCCGGGCATACGCGGAGCGGCCCGATCCTGGGTGGCCTTATCCTCCTGGGGCTCGGCGTCATCTTTCTCTTGCGCAACCTCGGCGTTGACTTGCCCTTCATCGGCAACTGGTGGGCGCTCTTCATTCTGATCCCGGCGATGGGATCCTTTGACCGGGCATGGCGATCGTACCAGCGCAATGGCGGGCGCCTGACCAGTGAGGTCACCGGGCCTTTCGTGGGGGCGCTGGCCCTCAGCCTTGTCGCCGTGACGTTCCTGTTTGACATGCGATGGAGAATCATGCTGCCCGTTTTCCTGATCCTTACCGGGGTTGGGGCGTTGCTCACGGCTTTTGGCGCGGCTCGCGAGCCATGATCATCATCTGGGGCACGCGCAGTCGCGAGGTCGTGGTCGGCAACGGCAGCTTCACCTGTCCTCGCTGTCAGGCGCAGCGCGAGTATGTCCGCAAGCGCGTCGGCACCTACTTCACGCTCTTCTTCATCCCGCTCTTCCGGATCAAGGACCACGGCGAGCTCATCGAATGCGCTACATGCCATCAGAAGTACGAGCTTTCGGTGCTCGACCGCCGGCCTGTGGCAGGGCCTCAGGCAGGCCCCATAGTCTCCGAGATGGACCGGCTACGCGCGACCATCCGGCGCGATCTGGAAGGTGGGATGCCTCTGCAGATGGCCCAGCAGAAGCTGGTCAACGAAGGCATTCACGTCGATAGCGCAGAGCACGCCGTCACGACGGTTGCAGGTGTAGGTGTCAGAACGTGCCCGTCCTGCGGGCTTCGGTATATCAGCAGCATCGAGCGCTGCACGAGTTGTGGCGCGACGCTGGAGCGGCGCGGTGACTAGCGGCTCCCTTGCAGGGGGTGCCTCAAATGCGTCCGATCGCCGGGCCGAATGGGATGAGAGCATGGCCTTTCTGACCGGGCTGGCGGCCGCTGTGGTGGAGGATTCGCGTGTGCGTCCCGGCGAGTCAGTTGCCGGACACGGTCCCAATAGGACGGGCGGGACGCTGATTCGTCCCGGCGGGCGTAACTGTTACCCGGCTTTCTGGATCCGCGACTTCGCAATGTCGCTCGACAGCGGCCTTATCACCCCGGAGGAGGCTATCCACGCGTTGCTTATGACGGCACGACTGCAGGCTCCACAGGACCGTTTCTTGCCCAGTGGTAGCTTTGTTCCACGCGGCGCGATCGCGGATCATATCACCTTCGGTGGGGAGCCGATCTTCTACCCTGGCACACTTGACGATGCCGAGGCCCAGGGCCAGCCCTTTGGCTATTACCCGTCGCTCGATGATCACTTCTACTTCGTCGAGATGGCCTGGCACGCGATCGTGGTGTGTGGGCGCGAGGACCTGCTCCGCACCAGCGTGGCTGGCGTGCCATTTCTGGAGCGCCTAGCCCTTGCCTTCGCTGTTCCCCAAGTTGATCCGGAGTCGGAGCTGGTCGTGTGTGATGAGCAGCGCCGTGGCGTCTCGTTTGGCTTTACCGATACTGTCGTGCACACGGGGAAGCTGCTCTTCTGCTCGCTGCTGCGTTACAGGGCCGCGGTATGGATGGCCGACTTGCTCACGCGGGCGGGAGACAGGGCGGCGGCTGAGCGCTATGCGCGCATCGCTGCAACGATCTCGTCAGAGATCCCCAGGACCTTTGCTCACGACGGCGCACTGCTGGTCGCGTCGACGGGTCTGAGCGCGCAGCCCGATGTCTGGGGATCGGCGTTTGCTGTGGCGATGGGTGCGCTTGCCGAGCCTGCGGCGACCCGTGTAGTCGGCGCGATCAGACAGGCGCTCGCGTCGGGCACGATCGCGTGGAAGGGGAACGTCCGTCACGTGCCGACAGACGCCGACTTCAATACTTCGACCGCCTGGGAGCGCGTGGTAGGTCAGCAGCCCAGAAATCGCTATCAGAATGGCGCTTACTGGGGCACGCCGGTGGGGTGGGTCTGCGAGGCGGTCGCCGCGGTGGCCCCGGCTGTCGCTGAACGTCTGGCCCTCGATTACGTCGCGGATTTGCGCGAGGGAGACTATCGTCAGGGCCCAGCCTATGGTGCACCGTGGGAGTGTATGCATCCGAGCGGTGACCATCGCCAGAACGCGGTCTATATGTGCTCAGTCACGGCGCCTCTTGGAGCCTTCCGCCGGCTGGGCTGGGTGCCACCTTACCTAGCGTCAGGGGACACTCTAGTGCCAAGATGAGTTGATGTTTTGGGGGTCTGCGGCGCAATTCCCGCCGTTCCGGTGCCTCAGCATACGGTTTCAGAACCGATGAATCGGTTGCTACGCACTGACTCTTCTGACCACTAGCAACGCCCGGACCTTCGGGGCGAGCATGTGGCCGTACTATGGAACGACCACATGCCCGTTGATCCTCACCCGAGATCTGTGATGCTAGCCGAGCTTCGTCCCACACTCAGGGCAGAATTTCGCGCCTTTTGTTTCGGCTCCGCACTTGGGGCAGACGCCGGGAGGCGTGCGGTCGATCTTTGTCCCACACTCGGGACAGAACTTGGCGCCGTGGGTCTCCTTGCCGCAGTTGGGGCACGGGTCCATCACCGGCTGGGGCATAGCACTGCCGCATTCGGGACAGAACTTCGTGCCTGCCGGAGCAACGCTGCCGCATTTCGGGCACCGGACTGTGCTGGCTTGCGCTTGCTTGGCTGCTTCGGTCACCTGCCTCACGACGCCCCCTAGTCCGAGCGCGCTGGCAAAGCCCTTGACCATGGCGCCAGCTTGCTCTGCCTCAGCCTCGGCGATCTCGCTCCGACGTGGGCTGTCGTCATTGCAGTAACCGCTCTGCTCGTCCCAGCAGGATAGGCAGACGATCCTCAGGCACGTGGGACACTCGCGGAAACGATCCTTGACCTGATCCCAGGCCTTCTCCAGCTGCTGTGGCGTCAGGTGCAGTGTGTAGCGGGGATCTTCTCCCGTCACGTTTTCAGCGATCGTACGACCGACCAGGGGCACTCTGCGCAGAAGCCCCCCAACGGCCTGCCGCCCCAAATCCCCTGCGATGGCAGCACCAACAGTGGGCTGGCTGCGGTACTCTCGGTCGCAGGTCTCGCAGTAGAAGACGGCATAGGGGCCGATGCCGTCGTTGCGGACATCGTATCTCGGCATTCGACTTGGTTCAGCCATACCTGCATCTCCTCATCTGGTTAGGATTGTGCTCAGATGGAGCATGGCCATTCTACTACTGAAATGATAACTGCGCCCGCCGCCTGACAGGTTGGCGGTTACGGCCTTCGGGGCTACCCTTGATTCACCTTACTGTTGGTGGAGCGGATGAGTACGACGAATCGGTGGTGTGTGAGACGCAGTCTATTCGTGTTGGCAGCAACGGCTCTCGCTCTGGTCGCCGGCTGCGCCGGGAGAGCCGTTGAGCCCGTCTTTGGCACCGTTGCCAGCAGTCCGGAGCGCGCAGCAGCCGGCTATGCCGCCGGGTTGCGTGCAGTAACCTATGAGGTGTTCTGGGATCGTCTACAGCCAGCGCGAGATGGTTTCGACGAGGTCCAGTTCGAAAAGGCCAGGCAGGACATTGCCGCCTATCGTGAGGTGGGCATGGAGGTCGTATTGAGTCTGGGTGTGCAGTATCCGCCACCGTGGGCCTTCGAGGTGCCCAACGGCAGGTACGTCAACCAATATGGCGAAGCCTACGT
>JAKJAE010000270.1:4364-4618 GCA_022707665.1 Chloroflexota bacterium | reverse complement strand
TGGTGTTGGCAAGGCTAACGGCAGCAGAACTCAGCGTCACGGCCTCTTTGAGGTGGCCTAGAACGCCGTCGGAGTCCGATCGCGTGGCTGCGCGCACGCCCTCGGCGTTGCACAGCATGGCTTTCACGAGCAGCAGCGACGCCCGGGCACGATCCTGAATCATTGCATCCAAGCTGTCGATCTTCTGGAGTGTCTCGTGGGCTTCCTCGAGGTTGGCTTGGGCCATCTGGATCTGGGCGACGTGAAACAGCGGG
>JAKJAE010000270.1:0-4320 GCA_022707665.1 Chloroflexota bacterium | reverse complement strand
CATCCAGCGTATCAAGCGCCCCGGCGTGGTCTCCAAGGTAGATGCCAGTGATCCGCCCACAGGCTTGTAGGGCCTGGCTTTCCATAGGGCGATGCCCGATCTCGCGGCTGGCGTGGAGCCGCTCCTGCTGGTACTCGGTGAGAAGCCGGTAGTAGTCACCAGTGCGTTCGAACTCCAGGCCCAGCAGATTCAGCAACGACATCTGCACTACTCTGTCTTCCAAGCCCTGACTCATCGCAAGTGCTGCAGCAGCCTCGAGGTACTCCATGCCTCGTTCTGGCTGATCGCTAAAGGCATAGATGCCCCCCAGGCCGACAAGGAGTCGTGCTTCATAATAGTGCTCGCCTGATTCGCGCGCCAGCTCCAGTGCTTCATCAGCCAGCGGTTGCCACGAGGGATCGCTAAGAATGAGTTTCTGGTTGATGATGCTGATCAGGCTCTGGAGTTCGCGTCCGCGATCGCCTACCTGTCGCGATAGCTGAAGTGCTTCCTGTGCCATCGGGATTCCGGCTTGGATCTCTGCCTGGCTCTGGACATCACCGACACCCGGCTGATGGAGAAGGGCGTCGATCAGCATTGTGGGCTCATCAGTCAACTCTCGGGCAAGGGCCAGCAACTCCCGGGCATCGGCCTTCATCTGGTCGAACTGGGCCAAAAGGTAGTGGACCCTGTGCCGCCCCAAGAGGATCCGGAAGCGCTGTGCCAAACACTCCTCGCGTTTCATTCGACTGACCCGGTCTGCCGCGATACGGTCGAGGAGGGTCAGTGCATGCGTGTAATGCTGGCAGGCTTCTGCATTGGCGAAGATCGCCTGAGCGTGTTCCGCGTTCAAGAGGGTGTAGGTAAGTTCCTTATCGATTCGTCCGGCCCTCTCGTAGTGGTACACAAGAATTCCAAGGCACAGATCCTGGTTACCGCCCAAGACATCCTTGCCGCACTCGGTCTCGAGATACTCCGCAATGGCCAAATGCAGCGCAGTGCGCTGTGGGCTCAGGAGGCTGTCGTAGGCGGCGTCACGAACCAGTTTGGACTCGAACATATACTCCACGCCCAAGTCCGGGCCACGACTGCGTTCGGCGATGAGCTGGGCTCTCTGTAGCGCAGTGAGGTGATCCCTCAGATCCGGTATGTCCGGGCTGATCGCGTCAAGCACACGGGACCAGAATGTTGTCCCGATGACAGCAGCGCGCTGTAACACCAGTTGTTCAGTGTGCCCCAACCGGTCGATTCTCGCCATCAGGAGGCTCTGTAGACTGTCCGGTAGGCTGAGGCTCGTCACGGCCTGGGTCACACGCCAAGCGGTGTGTTGTTCGCCGTCCGCACCCGGCGCTACATCACGGACGAGTACGCCACCGGCGATGAGTGAACGGACCAGCTCCTGAACGTAGAAGGGATTTCCCTCAGCTTTCTGGATGATGAGGGCTTCGGTCTCGACAGGAAGAACGTCCTCGCCAATCATCTGTTCGATCAGTTCGTGACTGCGCTCGGCGTCGAGCGGTTCGAGAGAGAGTGTGGTGAGGCGGTGCGGGTACTCCGTCTCGACGTAGTGCCAGAACTCCCAGGCGGGTGAGTGGCGCTCGGGCCGGAACACAAAGACCCAGAGCAGGTCAGTGTAGTCACAGAGCGGTAGACAGTACCTCAGTAGGTCGAGCGACGTCGCGTCACACCAGTGCATATCGCTGAAACTGATGATGAGTGGCCCCAGCTCCGCCAGACGCTCGATCCAGCTTCTGATGGCGACAAACAGGCGCTGTCGCATTCCCTCTGCATCCAAGTGCCGGGATTGCTCAGTGTGGATGGGATCGAGGGGGAGTCCGAGGAACCGCGCCAGATCCGGGTAGACGTTTGCTGCTTCGGGGCCCCAGAGCTCGTCTGTGAGCTCACGTAGCCGCTCGCTGGCGCCTTCTCCTGACTCCTCACTGCGGATGCCCAGCCAACTCCGCAGCAAGTCCTGCCAGATTGCGTAGGGTTGCGCCTGATCGTATGACCTGGCTCTGCCGCGAACTTCGCGAATCTTTGGGCTGCCAGTGCGCTCGGCGGGCGCAACGTCAGTGCCGGATGCCGCTCGAGGTGTGAGAGCCTCAATCTCAGCGAGAAGCGCTTCGCGTCTTATGAAATGCCTGCGCGTCTCCTCGATCAGGAGTGACTTCCCCATGCCGTGGTCACCGACCACGATGAGTGCTCCACCACGCCCGTTGAGCAGGTCGTCGATGCAGTCAATGAGGATACGCAGTTCCTCCTCGCGTCCGACGATAGGGACTGCGATGTCATAGGGGCGTCTGCTCTCTGCGGATATTCGCGATGCAAGGGGACGGTAGACGCTCACTGGCTTGCCTATACCCTTGACCGTGATCTCACCGAGGGGTTGCCAGTCGAATTGGGTGTCGACCAGGCGGTAAGTATTGGAACTGACCAGCACCGTCCCTGGCTCGGCTGCTTGCTCCATACGGGCTGCCAGGGCGATTGCTCCACCCATTGCAGTGTCCTCGCTGTAGGTTCTTCGATCTCCTACACTGGCAACAATCACCTCGCCGGTGTTTACCCCAACGCGAAGGGACAGATGGATGCCTTCCTGTTCGCGCAACTCCTCGGCTAAGGCCGCAATGGCGCGCTGCATCGCCATTGCGGCAAGAACGCCGCGTTCGGGATCGTCCTCGTGGGCTACGGCCGTTCCAAAGAAGGCGACGAGGCCATCGCCACGGAACTGATCAACCTTTCCCCCGTAGCGGTAGATTTCTGCCTCCAACACCCGGAAGACGCGGTTCATCAGCGCAACCCAGGCTTCAGTCCCGACCTTCTCAAACAGATCCGTAGAACCTTGTACATCCGCGAGGATCACGGTGGCGACGCGCCGTTCTCCTGCCAGAGGGGCTGTATCATCAGCCGTACTGCCATCGCGGGGCCCTGCGCCTGACAGTGAAACAATCTGACTTCCCGGACCATTCCCATAAGAGCTTGCGCTAGAGGTGGACTCCTGGTGCCCGCTCGCCGTCAGCGCTACGCCGCAACGATGGCAATAGCGGTATGTCTGTGGATTGGGGGTGGCACACGAGGGACATATCCTGATCAGGCGCGTCCCACACATGCCACAGTAATGGGCGTCACTCAGGTTGTCGAAGCCGCACTTTGGACAGGTGATCGTCATTGGATAGCTTTGCTAGATCGCGCGGTCCGATGCTGCATAGCGTGATAGAGCGGAGCCCGTGGCCACTGCGCAGAACGCTTTGTTCACTCGATGCCGCGGGCCCCTGTGCAGAAACGGTTAAGCGTCAGAGAGCATCGAGCGCCGTGCGGAACCTCTTGGCAAGCTCAACCAAGATCCCAACGGCCATGTCCCCATCACGCCTCAGGGCGCCAAGGAAATTGACCCGTGGCAGAATCAGACAGACGGTTGGTTCCGTCGCGACGACCGTGGCCGTCCGAGGCCCATCGTCCAATAGCGCTAGCTCACCGAAGAAGTCCGAGGGGCCGAACGTATTGACCACGGTCTCCGAGCCATCGCTGCGCTGGCGAACCGCCTTCGCCGCACCCGAGGCAACCACGAAGAAACCATAGCCATCGCGGCCCTGAGGGACGATGATCTCTCCCGCAGCACATTGCCGCTCCACAAAGATCCGGGCCAAGCTGGCGAGCTGGCGCCGCTTCAGGTCCTTGAACAAAGGGACATTCGAGAGTAACTCGACGATGCGTTCCTCATCAGCCATACGAAACCTCCAGTTGACCGGTATGTGGGGATCGCTTGCTGTGCTTTGGCCGGCACAGAATCACATCATACCCATTATAGGCCTGCGCTGAATTCTACGCAACTGTTTTTTGACCGGTTGCATAGATCGTGGTACCTTACGGCGAACGGGCTGGTGACCCGATCACCGGGCGCCACTATGTCGGTGCGCCCGAATGTCCGGATGCCAGGAGGTAGCATGAAGCTACATATCTTTCCAGAGAAGAAGGCGATGGCGGAGGCTGCGGCAGAGAGGGCCGCTTCACTGATATCGGATGCGATCAGCCAACGTGGAGAAGCAAATCTGGTCCTTGCCACGGGTGTAAGCCAGTTTGAAATGCTTGCCCATCTGGTGACCCTCGATGTGGATTGGTCAAAGGTCACGGGTTACCACCTGGACGAGTACATTGGACTCGCTGAAGACCATCCTGCCAGCTTCCGACGGTACTTGCGGGAACGCTTTGTCGAGCGTGTAGCCGGGCTTCGTGCGTTCCATTTCGTCAATGGTGAGCACCCCGACCCGCATATGGAATGCGCAAGACTGAATAGGCTGTTGCGGGCCGCTACGGTGGATGTGGCGTGCATTGGGATTGGCGAGA